>JBCCVK010000288.1:0-3902 GCA_039195495.1 Pseudomonadota bacterium | reverse complement strand
GAAAGTTCGACGCCGTGCTCAAAGCTCTCGGTGACATCTGTAACCTGTTCGACCCTCAGGAGGGTCGGAACTTCCTGAAGGCTGCGGGGGATGCCGCAGATTAAATGCAAATTGCTTTAGAGCGCCTGAAATCGGAAATCTCAGCGTCAGCGCCGACAAGAACATAGCCTCGGCGACGAGGTCCGTGCCGAGGTGAAGGCGCTCGACCACATGAGGTCAAAGGCCAACCCCATCGCCAAAGCGCGTAAGTCCATCCATCCCTTTTCTCGGGATCTAAACACGACTGGGCCGCCCAAGGCGGCCCCGATGCCTGCCTACCCGTGGAGTTTAGTTGACGCTATCCTTCAGGGCCTTGGCAATCGTCACCTTGACCACCTTGTCCGCGTCTTTCTTGATCTGCTCGCCCGTGGCCGGATTGCGGACCATACGCTCGGGGCGCGCGCGACAATAAAACTTGCCGAGGCCGGGCAAGGTCGCTGCGCCACCGGCGGCAACCTCCTTGGTCACTATGTCGACCAGGGCTTCCAGGGCTGCGCCGGCGGATTTCTTGTCCATGCCGGCCGCCTCGGCCAAGGCCGTAATCAACTGCGCTTTGGTCATGGGTTTGCTTGCCATATTGGTTCTCCTCGTTCCGACCACACTTTATCGGGCCTTGTTCGTCACATTTAAGGAAATATTTCAGCCTGACACAACACTTCCTGGGCACGGCGGCCTATTTTTCGGCGTGTGATCACGACGTTTCCAGCTCAGAGAAATGCCGTTTCCTCGAAACTGCGTAATTTCCGCGAGTGGATGCGCTCCAACGGCATGTCCGCCAGTGTTTCCATCGCCTTGACCCCGATCAGCAAATGACGGCTGACTTGGCTTTTATAGAACTCCGAAGCCATGCCCGGTAATTTCAGTTCGCCGTGCAGGGGCTTGTCCGACACGCATAGAAGCGTGCCGTAAGGCACGCGGAAACGGAAGCCATTGGCGGCGATCGTAGCGCTTTCCATGTCCAGTGCGATGGCGCGGCTTTGGCTCAGCCGCTGCACCGGACCGGCCTGGTCGCGCAATTCCCAATTGCGGTTGTCGATCGTCGCGACCGTGCCCGTGCGCATGATCCGCTTCAACTCATAGCCTTCAAGGGCCGTCACTTCGGCCACGGCCCGCTCCAGCGCGATCTGTATCTCCGCGAGCGCCGGGATCGGCACCCAGACCGGCAAGTCGTCGTCCAGCACGTGATCCTCACGCAGATACGCGTGCGCCAGAACGAAATCCCCCAGCCTTTGCGAATTCCGCAGACCCGCACAATGACCCACCATCAGCCACGCGTGGGGCCGCAGAACCGCGATATGATCCGTCGCCGTTTTCGCGTTTGAGGGCCCAACGCCGATATTCACCAAGGTGATCCCGGATCCGTCGGCCTTTTTCAGATGATAGGCCGGCATCTGCGGCAGTTTGGCCGGCATCGGCATCGTCGCATCGGATCGGGTGATCGTCACGTTGCCGGTTCCGACGAAGGCGCTGTAACCTTTGGTGGCATCGGCCAGCATCCTGCGGGCGTAAGCTTCGAACTCTTCCACGTAGAACTGGTAATTCGTAAACAGCACGTGGTTCTGGAAATGTACGGGATCGGTGGCCGTGTAATGCGCCAGCCGGGCCAGCGAATAATCCACCCGTTGCGCCGTGAAAGGCGCAAGCGGGGCCGCACCGTTCGAGCCGGCATGACCGAAGCCGTTGACGATATCGTCGTTCGTCGTCACCAGATCCGGAACGTCGAACACATCCCGCAACGGAAAGTTCATGGCCCCCTCTTGCGGCACGGTTATCGAGGAACCATCGGCCACCGCGAAATGTACCGGCATCGGGGTGGAGGACGCGCCAATGGTGACCGGCACATTGTGGTTTTTCAGCAAGAGGCCGATCTGCTGGGTCAGATATTGTCGGAACAGGTCCGGACGCGTCACGGTGGTGGAATAGGTGCCGGGCTGTGCCACATGACCGAAACTCAGACGGCTGTCCACCTGGGCGAAGGTCGATGTGGTAATGCGGATTTCAGGATAATAGGCGCGATAGCGCGCCGACGGGGGGCCCTTGTGAATGACGTCCAGGAATTTTTCGGTCAGAAACGATGTGGCCGTCCGGTAAAATTCGAGCAGGCGGTCCACGGCCTCGGTCGCATCCGTAAATGCCGCCGGCCGCGCGACATCGGGAAAGTGGATCGGCAGATGCGGCTCCTGCGCGTTCATCGCACACCCTCGAATGGTTCGATCAGTTCAAATCTGGTCGCGTCGACCAGCCCCAGATCGGATATCCTGAGTTCGGGAATGACCGCGAGAGCCAGGAACGAATGCTGCATATAGGCATTGTTCAGCGTGCAGCCGCATTCCGCCATCGCTTCGATCATGCGATCGGCCTTGGCCGCCACCTCGGCGGCGGGGTTGTCCGACATCAGCCCGGCGATCGGCAACTCGATCAGCGCGATCTCTTTTCCGTCTTTCCAGACGGTGACGCCGCCGCCCACCGCGCCGAGCCGGTTCGCGGCCAGCGCCATATCTTCGCGGCTGGTGCCGACGACAATCATGTGATGACTGTCATGGGCAACGGTCGAAGCCATCGCCATCCGCCCCCGGTAGCTGAAACCGGACACGAATCCATTGACCACGCCACCGGTCGCGCGATGCCGCTCGACCAATGCGACGTGGCATACGTCCTTGGCCTCGTCCGGTTGCACGACCCGCTCTTCGACGGGCAATTCGGCCGTCGACGCCTTGGTCGATATCTGATTTTCGACCACGCCAATAACCCTGGCGGTGACGGCATTGGCCCCCTCCGGCGCGATCATCGCGAAATCGTCGGCTTTCAGAACCTTGCCCATATGCACCGTGGCGCGGGCATCGGCGGGCCAGTCAAGATGCGGGCAGGTCACTTTCAGTGTCCCGTTCTCGGCCGCCAGAATCCCGCGTGCGAAGACCTGCTCAACCGGCAGTGATTTCAGATCCGAGGTCACGAGCATATCAGCCCGCCGCCCCGGCGTGATGGACCCCAGTTCACGCTCCAGACCGAAATGAATGGCCGTGTTCACCGTCGCCATCTGCAATGCGACCAGCGGATCGCAACCGCAATCGATGGCATGACGCACCACGCGATTCATGTGCCCATCGGCGACCAAAGTGCCCGAATGGCAATCGTCGGTACAGAGAATGAAGTTGCGCGGATCCATTCCCTTTTCGGTGATCGCGGTGATCTGGCGCGCCACGTCATGCCAGGCGCTGCCCAGCCGAAGCATTGCGCGCATTCCCTGCCGGGCGCGGGCGATGGCGTCGGTCTCGGCCACGCCTTCGTGATCGTCCGACGCGCCGCCTGCGGCATAGGCATGGAAATTCGGGCCCAGATCGGGACTGGCGTAATGACCGCCCACGGTCTTGCCCGCGCGCATCGTCACCGCCATCTCTTCCAGCATTTTGGAATCGCCTGCCGAGACACCGGGAAAGTTCATCATTTCGCCCAGACCGATGATGCCGGGCCATGCCATGGCCGTGATCACGTCCTTCACCGTGATTTCGAAACCGGTGGTTTCCAGTCCCGGTGCCGAGGGCGCGCAGCTTGGCATCTGCATGAAGATGTTGACCGGCTGCATGAGTGCCTCGTCATGCATCAGCCTGACACCCCGTAAACCCAACACGTTTCCGATTTCATGGGGGTCGGCGAACATGGTCGTCGTGCCATGGGGAATCACCGCCGCGGCGAATTCCGCCGGGGTCAGCATACCGGATTCGATATGCATGTGAGCGTCGCAGAGCCCCGGAAGCAGATAACGGCCCTCAAGATCGATTACCTGCGTGTCCTGACCGATGCAATGGCACGCATCGGGTCCGACATAGGCGAAACGGCCCCTGACGACGGCGACCGGCCAGCCG
>JBCCVK010000287.1:0-3909 GCA_039195495.1 Pseudomonadota bacterium | reverse complement strand
TCCCATCTCGGTTCGGCGCGTCCTGGTCGAGCGCACCCGCAATGCCTTGGATCGGCTCGACATGCGCGGTCTGGTCAAACCACGCATTGAAGAGGGCAGTGTCGGCGGGAACGCGCGGGCGATCGGCGCGGCCAGCGGGCCGATCTTCTCACAGTTTTTCCTCAATACCCATGCCGGGCTGGGGGCGGGCTGAACACCCCTTAGGTCGCATGATGGCAGGCCACGCGCGAGGCACCGACGATGCGCGGTTCGGGAATGTCTTGGCGACACGCGCGGGTCGCGATCGGGCAGCGCGGATGAAATACGCATCCCGAAGGCGGATTGATGGGATCGGGGATTTCCCCCTGCGGCGGGCGCGCTTCCCGTCCGAAGCCGTCCATTTTGGGCGCCGCCGACAAAAGCATTTGCGTATAAGGGTGCTTGGGGCGTTCGAACAACTGCTCGGTTCCGGCTTCTTCGACCAAACGGCCGAGATAGAGCACGCCGATTCTATCCGCCATATGCTGAACGACCGTCAGATCATGGGTGATGAACAGATAGGTCAGGCCGAGATCGTCCTTCAGATCGCTCATCAGATTCAGCACCTGTGCCTGCACCGACACGTCGAGCGCCGAGGTCGGCTCGTCACAGACGATCAACCTGGGCTCGGAGGCCAGGGCACGCGCAACGCAGATTCGTTGACGTTGCCCGCCTGAGAATTCGTGCGGAAATTTATGCGCGTCTTCCGCCGCCAGGCCAACCTGCTCCAACAGGCGTTCGGCCAATCCCTCGGCGTCCCCCCCGCGTGCGACCATGGGCTCGGCGATGATGTCGGCAACCTTCCAGCGCGGATTGAGACTGGCGAAGGGATCTTGAAAGATCATCTGAATGTCCGAGCGGACTTTTTCGATCTTTTTGGCATTCTTTTCACGGGCCAGTTCCACATCGGCGACGGTGACGGCGCCCGAGGACGGTTCGAGCAGACCCACGACCATCTTGCCGATCGTGGATTTGCCCGACCCGCTTTCGCCAACAAGGGCATAGACCGTCCGTTCCTCGATCGTGAAACTCACGTCCTTCACGGCAGTCAGCATGGCCTTCGGCAATCGTTCAAGAACGCGGTTCAGCCAGGGTTTAGATACGTCGAAGATGCGGGTCAAACGATCGACGGTGACGAGTTCGCGCATACGAACCTCCGAATTCGCAACGGGTTCCCGGGATGCCCTGTCCGTTCACGGGCGATGCGCATCACGATACGGCCCCCTCCGGCGGTTCAAGCGGGAACCAGCACTCGGCGCGCGCGCCAGGATCGACGCGCGCCGGCCTGGGGGTCTGACGGCACCTGTCCCGCGCCCGCGGACAGCGCGGATGAAAGGCGCAGCCGATGGGCAGATTGCCGGGTCGCGGCATGGCGCCCGGGATCTGTCGCAGGCGCTTGAGACCCTTGGAGGCGAGTGGAGTCGCCCCCATCAGCCCGTCGGTGTAAGGATGCTGGGGTGCGGTCAGCACCGCGCGCACCGGACCGATCTCGGCCATCCGCCCGGCATACATCACCGCGACGCGGCAGGCCGTCTCGGCAATCACACCCATGTCATGGGTGATCAGCATCACCGCCACGCCACGTTTCCGGCAAAGACGTTTCAGCAGCGCGATGATCTGAGCCTGGACAGAAACGTCGAGCGCGGTGGTGGGCTCATCGGCGATGATGAGCGAAGGCTCGGCACAAAGCGCCAGGGCGATGACCACCCGCTGACGCATCCCGCCTGAAAATTCATGCGGATAGCTGCGGACACGATCGGAGGCAGCGGGAATGCCGACCTCCTCCAGGAACCCGATTGCACGTCTCCCGGCTTCGGCCTTGGAGATATCGAGATGCGCCAGCATGGTTTCGGTCAACTGGTCGCCGATCCGCAGAAGCGGATTCAGCGACGTCAACGGATCCTGGAAGATCATACCGATTTCCTTGCCCCTCAGACGTCTAATCCGTTCAGGCGGCAGGGTATCGATGCGCTGACCCTTGAGTCGGATCTCACCACCGGCGATGCGGGCCGGACGGTCCAACAAACCGATGACGGCATTGCCCACCATCGATTTTCCCGCACCGGATTCGCCCACGACGCCCAGGATTTCACCCGGGGCAATGTCATAGGAAACCCGATCCACGGGTTTCAGAATCGCGTGGCGCGTGGGGATTTCGACGACGAGATCACGAACGGAAAGGGTGGGCTGGGTCATCGTGTCATGTGTATCCGCCATCTGACAGGGCATTCGAAAATCGCCCGCTTTCTTGAACGCACAGCGGCGCGGCGCGTTCGCCCGATCCTCCGGCAAGACGATTTCGCTTCGGCGGCTGCTTTTCTCGCATTCGAACGCCATGCATGGGACGCCATTACCTTAACCTCGGGTTCAACGCGTCGCGCAGCCAGTCACCAAGCAGATTCACCGCCAGCGCCAATGTCAGGAGCGCCATCGCAGGAAAAAGCAGAATCCACCATTCACCCGAGAAAAGAAAGCCCTGTCCAATGCGGATGAGCGTTCCCAGCGAAGGCTGCGTGGGCGGGGCGCCGACACCGAGGAAACTGAGCGTGGCTTCGGCGATGATCGCAAGCGCCAGGGATATCGTGGCGATGACCAGTACCGGCGACAGCACATTGGGCAGAATATGACGTATCATGATTGCTCCGGCACCACGACCGATCAGGCGGGCGGCTTGCACATATTCCTTATTTTTTTCCACCAGCGTGGCGCCGCGCACCACACGAGCGAACTGCACCCAGTCCGAAAGGCCGATCGCCACGATCAGCACCCAGATCGCCATTTGGTCTCGGTACTCGATGGGGGTGAACCCCTTGGCAACGCCGAAGATCAGCATGGCCACCAGAATCGCGGGGAAGGTCAGTTGCACATCCGCGATGCGCATGATGACGGTCCCGGTCCAGCCGCCGACATATCCGGCGGTCAACCCCAGGGCCGTACCGAGAATCATGGCGAAAACCACCGCCGCGACCCCCACGAAAAGCGAAATGCGCATACCATAAAGGATGGCGGAAAAAACGTCGCGCCCCTGGTCGTCCGCGCCAAGCCAGAAGACATCACCGGTAAAGGCGTTCGGCTGCATCGGGGGGGAGAAACCGTTCAAAAGGTCTAGCGCGGCCGGGTCGAACGGATCATGGGGGGCGATGAGCGGCGCGAAGACGGCCCCAAGGGTCAGCGCCACCACCACAGCGAAGGATACCATCGCAACCGGCGATCGGCGGAAATTCCATGCAAAATCCGAACGCCACCACCGGCGCAGCCGCGAAGGCGGCTTGGCGCGGGCGGTCAATGGATGGTTTCGGTCAAGATCGGTCATCAGCGCTTCCCCTGCCGGTCGACGCGCAAACGCGGATCGATGGCGAAATAAAGCAGATCCACGATCAGATTTATGCCTACGAACATGGTCGAGATCAGCATCAGATAGGCGGCCATGATGGGGATGTCGACGAACTGTATCGCATTTATGAAGAGAAGCCCCACACCCGGCCATTGGAACACCGTCTCGGTGATGATCGCGAAGGCGATGATACTGCCCAATTGCAAACCCACGACCGTGATCACGGGGACAAGCGTGTTTTTCAATGCGTGACGGAAATTCACCGCCCGGGCGCGCAAACCACGGGCGCGGGCGAAGCGAATGTAATCCATGCGCAGCACCTCAAGCATTTCCGACCGCACCAGACGCATGATCAGCGTCATCTGATAAAGCCCCAGCGTGATCGAGGGCAAGATCAAGGCTTTGAGCCCTGAAATGGTCAAGAATCCGGAACTCCAGCCGCCGATCTGCACGGTTTCGCCCCGTCCGAAAGAAGGCAGGAGGTCGAGTTCGACCGAAAAGACGTAGATCAAAAGGATTCCGATCAAGAAGGTGGGCAAAGATACCCCGATCAGGCT
>JBCCVK010000286.1:0-3918 GCA_039195495.1 Pseudomonadota bacterium | reverse complement strand
TCGCACTCATGTGTCTGGCCGAGGCGCTCTTGCGGGTGCCCGATGCCCAGACCATGGATGCGCTGATCGAGGATAAGATCGCGCCTTCGGACTGGGGAACGCATCTGGGTCGGTCGAGTTCTTCGTTGGTCAATGCATCGACCTGGGCCTTGATGCTGACGGGCCGTGCGCTCCGGGACGGCGGTGAGGGCATCGCCGCGCGTTTGCGCGGTTTGGTTCGGCGGCTGGGCGAGCCGGTGATTCGCACCGCTGCCCGCCGAGCGATGAGAGAGATGGGCAACCAGTTCGTGTTGGGTGAAACCATCGATCAGGCGATCGACCGTGGTCGGTCAAAGGCGGCCCTGGGATATACGTTCTCCTACGATATGCTGGGCGAAGCGGCGCTGACCGCCCGGGACGCCGCCGGGTTCTTTCAAGCCTATCACCACGCCATCACCCGGCTCGCGTCTTTCCGTAAGTCCGAGGACATCCGCGGCAATCCCGGCATCTCGGTCAAGTTCTCGGCGCTTCATCCGCGTTACGAGGAACCCCAGAGAAGGCGCGTGCTGGCGGAGCTGGTGCCCGTTGTGCTGGAACTGGCCCGGGCCGCGAAGTCGGCGGGTATGGGATTCAATGTCGATGCCGAGGAGGCGAACCGCCTCGAACTTTCCCTCGATGTGATCGCCGCCGTGCTGGCGGATCCCTCGCTGGCCGGTTGGGACGGATTCGGTGTGGTCGTTCAGACCTATGGCAAGCGGGCCGCCGCGGTAATCGACTGGCTTTATGCGTTGGCCGAAGCGCATGACCGGCGGATCATGGTGCGTTTGGTCAAGGGCGCGTATTGGGATACGGAGATCAAACGCGCCCAGGTCGAGGGGTTGAAGGGTTTCCCGGTCTTTACCGGCAAGGCGGCGACGGATGTGTCGTATCTTTGTTGCGCGCGGCAGCTCTTGCGCCTGGCCGATCGGATCTATCCGCAGTTTGCAACCCACAATGCGCATACGGTGGCGGCGATTCTGGAGATGGGGGCGGACCCGGTTCGGTTTGAGTTTCAACGCCTGCATGGTATGGGTGAGGCTTTGCACGACAGGATTCTGGCCCAGCCCGGCGCGCGATGCCGGATCTATGCGCCCGTGGGCGCGCATCGCGACCTGCTTGCGTATCTGGTGCGCCGTTTGTTGGAAAACGGGGCCAACGGTTCCTTCGTCAACCAGATCGTAGATACCGAAGTGACCGCCGAGACCATCGCGGCGGATCCTTTCGCGGCCGTTGGATCGGGGGAGCGGCATCCAGCGGTCGTCCGCCCGGCCGATCTCTTCCAGCCCCGGCGGGTGAATTCCTGCGGCCGCGATCTGCACGATCCGGCGGCCTCGGCGGATTTCGAGGCGATACGGGCCCCCTGGCGTACCGCCCGCTGGCGGGCGGCGCCCATGGGTAAGGCCGGAATGGCGGGTGCGTCCGAAAGGAAAATCGTCAACCCCGCCCGGCCGGAGGACGTGGTGGGCCATGTGCGTTTGGCGAGCCGGGCCGAGGCCGAGGCCGCGATCACCGCCGCATCGCCCTGGAACGCGTCCGCGAACGAGCGCGCCGCCGTGCTTGGTCGGGCGGCGGATCTGTATGAAGCGCATCGGGGCGAGATCTTTGCGCTTCTTGCCCGCGAAGCCGGCAAGACGCCCCAGGATGCGGTGGCGGAACTGCGCGAGGCGGTGGATTTCCTGCGCTATTACGCGGTTTGTGCGCTTGATGCGCCTCGGCCCCCGCGCGGGCGGATCGCGTGTATTAGCCCGTGGAACTTTCCGCTGGCGATCTTTACCGGACAGATTTCCGCGGCGCTGGCGGCGGGGAACGCGGTGCTGGCCAAACCGGCCGAGGCGACGCCCCTGGTCGCGGCGCGTGCGGTGGCGTTGATGTATGAGGCTGGTGTGCCGCTTTCGGCGCTCCATCTTTTGCCCGGGATCGGTGCGGAGACCGGCGTGGTGCTGAGCTCGGATCCCCGCATCGACGGCGTGGCGTTTACCGGCTCGACCATTACCGCCAAGTCGATCGACCGAACCATGGCCGCGCGATGCGCCCCCGATGCGCCGCTCATTGCTGAGACTGGCGGGCTGAATGCGATGATCGTCGATTCCACGGCGCTCCCTGAACAGGCGGTCAAGGATGTCATCGTCTCGGCCTTTCAATCCGCAGGTCAGCGCTGTTCGGCCCTGCGCATTTTGTATCTGCAGCGGGACATCGCCGCATCATTCCTGGAGATGCTCCATGGCGCCATGGATCAACTCGCGCTTGGTGATCCATGGTCGCTGGCCACCGATGTGGGACCGGTGATCGATGCCCCCGCGCAGGCCGGGATCAATGCCCATATCGCCCGCGCACAGGCTGAAGGACGGGTTCTGAAGACGATCGTCGGCCCCAAGACCGGCCATTTCGTCGCCCCTTGCGTGCTCCGTGTGAGCGGTATCGGCGATCTCGAACGCGAGATCTTCGGTCCGGTGCTGCATGTCGCGACTTATGATGCGGGGGCGCTCGACCAGGTGGTCGATGCCATCAACGCGACGGGTTATGGGCTGACCTTCGGCATGCATTCGCGCATCGACGATCGGATCGAAAGGGTTACGTCACGCATCCGGGCCGGTAATCTTTACATCAACCGCAATCAGATCGGGGCGATTGTCGGTTCGCAGCCTTTTGGCGGGCAGGGGCTTTCGGGTACGGGACCGAAGGCCGGAGGGCCGGCTTACGTGCCGCATTTTTACCGCCCGAAACGTGGTCATGCCGAATCTGCAAGCGGGCCGCAGGCCGATCCCGCCGCCGTCCAGACGCTGCTTGACCGGACACGGGCTGCATCCGTGCCCCTTGCTACCGAAAGCCTTCCGGGGCCGACGGGCGAATCGAATCGGCTCTCGACGTTGCCGCGCGGTACGGTGCTCTGCCTCGGGCCGGGTCGGGAGGCGGCCGGCGCCCAGGCCCGCCAGGCCCGTCTGCAAGGCTGTGCCACCGTCATCGTGGCGCCGGATGCGTCCGGCCCCGGGACAATTTCTGGGCTGCTCTCACCAGCGGCCTTGGCCGGGCTTACGGGGGTCGACGCGGTGGCGTTTTGGGGCGGCGGGGACGCGGCCCGTACGCTTCGCGTCGCTCTGGCGTCGCGGGAAGGCCCGCTGATTCCGCTTTTGACGGAGGCCGATCTGCGTTCTCGCTGCGTTCTCGAACGCCACGTGTGCATCGACACCACCGCTGCGGGGGGAAACGCCACCCTGCTCGCCGCTGTTGCGTGATCGATCGGGCCGCGATGAGGGATGCCGGCGCCGGAGGGCGCCCGATGCGCTTCATTCCGGGCGGATCGGCCGCGGGGGAGCGCCTTCGACGCCATGAAAGCTCTGCCGCCAGTGATTGCCGAGGGCATATCGCCGGCTGCCCGATCCGAAGGCGTGGATGAGCGCCCGTTCGGTCTTCACGGGCCGTCCTGCGCCGACCGAAGATCTCGTCGAGGTCGCGTGGGGCGCCACGGTGGTCGACCCGCGAAGGCGCGGGCGCGGCAAAGTTGAATTGACATTGGCGCCTTCCCGGTCGACTCTGTTTCCGGCATTGATAAAATCTGGAAAAGAAATGAAAAATCTGCTCGCCGCGATCGTTTGCGCATCCGGTCTGGTCGTTCCCATCGCCGTGTCGGCGCAATCTCTCTCGCAGGAGGAGGTGCGGACGCTGGCCCTGGAGGCCGTCCGGCAACAGCCGGACCTTGTTCTGAAGATAATTCTCGACAATCCCGAAGTGGTCATGCAAGCCATTGAAATACTGCGCGAGCGAGACGAGACGGAAGAAGCCAGCCGGGTTCGTGCGGCATTGGAAGGGCAGCGCGAACTGCTGTTCAACGATCCCAATGCGCCGGTTTCGGGCAATCCCGATGGGGATATCACGATCATCGAGTTCTTCGATTACAACTGC
>JBCCVK010000285.1:0-3921 GCA_039195495.1 Pseudomonadota bacterium | reverse complement strand
TGAAAATATTGAGCTTACCTCAAGGGAACAAATATCTTCTGAATGAAGGTACTCTCCAAAAACGGGTCGAAGCGATTGTCCCATCCAGCAAAGAGGGATTTGAAAAGTTTGGCGAGAGCTACGCCTACTATTGGACACAGTATTTCTATAACGAAACATTGAGAGCTCTTCGTGCGGCAGCCAATGGGGCCGAAAAAGACCGGGAGGATGCAGCCACAATAACAAGGATGACAATCATGTCACGACGAGCACAACTCGAAGCCCGACAGAAGTTAGAAAAGTCTGGATTACCAACCGAATTCATCAGAAAAGAAGGGGAGGCACCCGAACTTCCGATAGAAATAAACTGAGCAGAACACCGTGTGCCGCTTTGCCGTGACAACGAATGGCGTGCCTTCTGTTCTGACATGCCGTGATCCGATAGTCCGGTTTACGTACGATTCTTATCACTGGAGTTATCCGTCTTGTGGTCGAGGACGCTAAGCAGTGCGTGTTGTGTCAGAAATGTCCGCTCCTGTTGTTGATACTGCGAGTTTTCGCATCCGCGGAAAAGGTCCGCAATCCGCCGCTTGACCCTAATGGCCGAAAAAGTTGTACGGTTGAGTTTGCATGACTGAAAAACCTGTTGCTACGAATAAATTACGAATTAATTTCTTAAAATACTGATTTAAATAGGTAACCGTTGCTGACAAGCGGCACCACGCCATCGCCGCGATACCATGCGCGCTCCTAAAACCGGTGCAAAGCCGCCACGCACAACCCCGTTGCGCTGGGCCTCGGAGCACCTTGAGTGAGCCGCTCCTCCGGATCCGATACCGTTTCACGGGGGCGGATCCTTTTTCAAGATCGGAACGAGGCCACCCGTGATGCGGTCAGTCTGGGTCGAGGGATATTCGCCTGGAGAGGCGTGTGATGCTGTCCAGGCGCGCCGGGGTCGACTTTTCCGATATCACGAATCGGTTCAATGGATCGAACGATGTCGTACAATGACATAAGGATCTATCTAGGCATCTGTAATTATTATGAAAAAATTCGCAGTAAAGGGGAATGCTGGTTCGAGCCCGGCGCGCGGCGCCACCGGAGCCTCGTCCTCATGCCGCATAGGGGCGCCGATTTCCGGTGTCCGCCGAGAGCTGCGAATCTTTCGATCCGAACGCCGATCATGCGCCGGTGGCGGGATCGAAACTTTATGGCGCATATGAACGAGAGGTTTTTCCAGCGGGGCGATAGGCTGAAGAGGAACATTGTGATGGCCTTCGAATGAACGGCGAAATATCGAGTCTTCTCCTTGCGCTGGGCATCTTTTCGATCGGCTTCGACGTCCGATGTCGCTTTGAAGCCCAAGGCGTTGAGAGGCGGGGATCTTTATGTGCAAGGACTTTTGATACAGATGACCAATCCGAAAGCCGCGTTGCAAGGGATCGCCATCGTTGGCTTGGGGCTAGGCGCGGATGCGTCCCCGTGGTTGGGGATGACCTTGATCGTTTCAACGACGTCGTTGTCGATTATAGGTCGTTCGGCCTATGCCGCCGCGTTCTCCACAGGGCCGGCCGTTCGGTTCTATCGGAAGGCCCGGCGATGGATTGAAGGGATGCTTGGCAGCTTTTTCACCTTTGCGGCCCGCAAGATCGCGACCTACGGAAATTGATCGAATTGGCCGCAGCTCACCTGTGTCCGTGTCCCGCCCGTCCCCCGCTTCGGGGTGACATCCGCGCCCGGCGGGGCATCTCTTCGATCCGCCGTGATTTTTCGGTGTCTGCGCGTGGACGCTGCAGCCGCGCCATGAACGGACATCCGCGCCGATATGCGCAAGCCTCGGTTTTGCGGTTGCCGAGTCCGCCCGCAGGAATGCCCGATCGGAAAAATAGTCATGCTCGGGACGACGTTTTTTGCGCCCCTCCATGGAAGCCGCGCGTTGGTCTTCATTGTGGTCGTGATACCGCATATACATGCAAAACCGGCGTTCGAAGCCGGACACGCCCCGAACCGGAGAAAGGCGCAAGATGGACATTCGTGCGATCACCGATGCTTATGCCGTGTCGCCGCAGATCGAACCCGGCGACATGGCCGCCCTGGCCGCCGAGGGTTTCACGGCGGTTATCTGCAACCGGCCCGATCCTGAGGTGCCGCCCGAACTCGGACGCGACGCCATGGAAAGAGCCGCCAGAAGGGCCGGCCTGACCTTCGTCTACAATCCCGTGGCCGGTGGCGCCCCCGGTATGGAGGCCGTCGCCGCCCAGAGTGCGGTGCTTGCTTCGGGGGGTAAGGTATTTGCCTACTGCACCTCCGGAACCCGCTCGTGCATATTATGGGCGCTGGCGCAGGCGGAGCTGCTTCCCGTCGACGAGATCATCGAAGCCGCCGGCAGAGCGGGGTACGCGATACAGGGCCTGCGTCCGCAGATCGAGGTCTTGCGACGTCACGACTGAGTGCTCTCGTTTTCAACGGGAATCGCCCGTCCCGCTTCGCAGGCCGCCCACCGGCAGATTCACGCGGAAGGCCGCCCCGCCCTGACCTGGCAGATAGCTGATGTCGCCGCCGAGCTTCGTCATCACCTCACGGCAAATCGCCAAACCCAACCCTGTGCTTCCAGCGGTGCCTTCGTCGGATAATCGGGCGAATTTCTCGAAAATGACGGATTGGTTTTTAGGGGAGATTTCGGCGCCGTTGTCGATGAAATCGACGCTCACCCACGTTCCCAGATCCTGGACCGCGATGCGGAGTTCCGGTTGGTCGGCCATGCAATATTTGCGCGCGTTGGCGATCAGATTGATGAACACCTGACTCAGCCGGTCACCATCGGTGCATACCGATACCTCTTCCTCGGCAGGCGATCGGCGGATCTTCAAACCGGCACCGTCGTCGCCCAGTCCGGTCGCGTCGATGGCGCGCTCGATCACCTGCCGCAGACCGATCTCTTGAATGTGTAGGGCCACTTGGCCATTTTCGAGCACGCCCAGATCCAGAAGGTCGTCCAACAATCGGGTCAGACGCAGGCTTTCGTCATGGATTATGGACAGGTACCGCCTCATGTCCCTGCGACTTAGATCCCTGGCGTCGCGGAGAATTTCGGAAAAGGCGCGTATCGAGGTCATCGGCGTGCGCAACTCGTGGCTGATCTGACTTAGAAACGCATCCTTCTGGATCGATATCTCGGTGAGCTTTTCGTTGGCTTCCCGCAATTGGCGCGCCGCATGCTGCAACTCGGCGGACTTGACCTCCAGCCGATTGGAATATTCGCGCATCTGCGCGGTCTCATCGGCCATCGCCAGCAGATCCTGGACCGACACCGCCGCCCCGCCGGTGATCTGCGCGACCATCGCATGCGCCGTCGCGGCCCCGACCCAGCCCGATAATTCGC
This sequence comes from Pseudomonadota bacterium, assembly GCA_039195495.1. Taxonomy (GTDB): domain Bacteria; phylum Pseudomonadota; class Alphaproteobacteria; order Rhodobacterales; family Rhodobacteraceae; genus JBCCVK01. Next base: position 560 of record JBCCVK010000285.1, on the reverse strand, counting down.
GTTCCAGCATCTCGACGAATTCGGGCGTCGGATCCGGCATATATCCTCCTTGACCTTGCATTTCCGCCGCCCGTTGAAACATGGCCTGCGCGTCCCCGGCGCCGATGATGCGTTGCGCCATCACCAGAAGATCTTCGCTGTCGGCGTTGCCGCCCACCCAGCCGGGCCCCGCCCCCGAACGCTCGAAGGCATTGACGATCTGCGCCCCTTGCAAGCGCTCCAGCGGTGTCGGAAAGGTGATCACCGAAAGGATCGTGAAGAGTGCCGTGTTGATCGTCATGCTCCAGATCAGCGCGTGGACCAGCGGGTCGAGGCCGTCCAGGCCGAACAGCGCCTGCGGGCGCAATGCTTCGATCCCCCAAGGACCGGCCGCCAGCATTTGCGCCGACATGATCGGACTGCCGCCGAAAGACGGCAGAAACAATGTATACGCCCATATGAAAAAACCGCTCAGCAATCCTGCCGCGGCGCCCCACCGGGTGGCACCGCGCCAAAAGATGCCGCCCAGAAGCGCAGGCAGCACTTGGGCGACACCGGCGAACGAAATCAGACCGATCGCC
>JBCCVK010000284.1:0-3925 GCA_039195495.1 Pseudomonadota bacterium | reverse complement strand
TGAGAAGTACATCGAATACGGCGGCCCCGATGGCGGGGACGGCGGCCGGGGCGGGGACGTGGTCGCCGAGACCGTCGCGGGGCTGAACACTTTGATCGACTTCCGCTACCGGCGACATTTCTTTGCGGAAAACGGCCATCCCGGGACGGGTCGCCAGCGCACGGGCAGAAACGGCGCCGATATCGTGCTGACGATGCCGGTGGGAACCGAGATCCTGGACGCGGATGGCAAGACCTTGATCGCCGACATGACCGAGATCGGCCAGCGCGAGATTCTGGCGCGTGGCGGCAATGGCGGTTGGGGCAATCTGCGTTTCAAATCCGCGACCAATCAGGCGCCGCGTCGCGCGAATCCCGGTCAGGAAGGGGTTGAGCGCACGATCTGGCTGCGCTTGAAACTGATCGCCGATGTCGGGCTTTTGGGATTGCCCAACGCTGGCAAGAGCACCTTCTTGTCGTCCGTTTCCAATGCGCGTCCCAAGATCGCCGATTATCCCTTCACCACGCTTTATCCCAATCTCGGGGTGGTCGAGATCGATGATGCGGAGTTCGTGGTCGCCGACATTCCCGGCCTTATCGAAGGCGCCCACGAAGGCCGGGGATTGGGTGACCGTTTTCTCGGCCATATCGAGCGCTGCGCCATGCTGTTGCATCTGGTCGACGGCACGGCCAGGGATGTGGTGCGGGACCGTCAGGTTGCCATCGATGAATTGGACGCTTATGGCGGTCGTCTGGCGGACAAACCGCGCATCACCGCCCTCAACAAGGTTGACAGTTTGAGCGGCGAGGAGCGGGCGGAGAAATTGACCGCGCTCGAAGAGGCTTCCGGTGGTCGGGTCATGGCCGTCTCCGGCGTTAGCAAAGAAGGTGTGAACGAGGTTTTGCGTGCCCTGCGTGCCGGGGTTGAAGCGGGCCGCTTGCGAATGGATCACGCCGCGGAAAAGAGGTTTGGCGCGTGGCGTCCCTGAGCCAGGCCAGACGTCTGGTCGTCAAGATCGGCTCCACCCTGCTGGTTGACGGCAAGGGGTTGCGCAAGGCTTGGCTGCGCTCCGTTGCCCGTGACGTTGTCGAACTGCGCGCGCGGGGGACCGAGGTGATCGTGGTCTCGTCCGGCTCCATCGCCCTGGGCCGTACCGTTTTGGAACTGTCGCCGGCCACGTTGTCCTTGGAACAAAGTCAAGCCGCCGCCGCGGTCGGCCAGATCCGGCTCGCGCAGGCTTACGAGACCGCTTTGTCACCCTACGGCGTACCTACGGCGCAGATGCTGCTGACCCTGGAGGACAGTCAGAATCGCCGCCGCTATCTGAACACGCGCGCGACGGTCGAGGCGCTGATGTCCTATGGCGCGGTGCCCATCGTCAACGAGAACGATACCATTGCCACCGATGAGATCCGCTATGGGGATAACGACCGGCTCGCGGCGCAGGTGGCGGTGATGGCCGGGGCGGATATGCTCGTGCTGCTCTCCGACGTGGATGGCTTTTACACGGCCGATCCGGCCGCGGAGCCGTCTGCAAGACGATATGACACGATCACATGCATCACGTCCGAGATCGAGGCGATGGCGGGTGATGCGGGATCCGGTTTGTCGAAGGGCGGGATGAAGACCAAGCTTCTGGCGGCGCAGATCGCGATGAACGCAGGCTGCGCGATGGCGATCGCCTTGGGGTCGCCGCCTCATCCGCTGCGTGCGCTTGAAAGAGGGGCTTCCTGCACCTGGTTCATACCGGCGACGGATCCGCGCGCCGCGCGCAAGCTCTGGATTGCAGGGATGAAACCGCGCGGCGAAATCGTCGTTGACGACGGGGCCGCCAAGGCGCTGGCCGAGGGGAGATCATTGTTGCCGGCAGGGGTAACCGACGTGCGCGGCCAGTTCGGGCGTGGTGAGCCGGTGACTGTGCTGAACGCTGCGGGCAACGCCTTGGCCAAGGGCCTGGTGCGGTATACGGCGGCCGAGGCCAAGGCGATCAGGGGATATCGTTCGGGTGACATCGAGGCGCTTTTGGGATATCCCGGCAGGGCGGCGCTGATCCACAGAGACGACATGGTGATATGAAGGACTTCGAGGATATTCCTGCTCTAATGACCACGCTCGGCACCAGGGCGAAGGCCGCTGCCGCGGAGTTGGCTTTCGCATCGGGTGACCGAAAGAGAGAGGCGCTGGAACTGGCGGCGGACGCCATATGGACCCGTCGCGCCGAGATCGTCGCGGTCAACGCCAGGGATCTGGCCCATGGCCGTGACAAGGGTTTGACGGAAGCGATGATGGATCGGCTGAGGTTGGACGATCTGCGGCTTCGGGCCATGTGCGACGGGGTGCGCTCGGTTGCCGCCCTGGAGGAACCGGTGGGACGGGTTATCGCCGAATGGGACATGCCGACCGGATTGCATATCCGGCGGGTATGTACGCCTTTGGGCGTGATCGGCGTGATCTATGAAAGCCGCCCGAATGTGACGGCGGATGCCGGGGCCTTGTGCCTGAAAGCGGGCAATGCCGTAATCCTGCGCGGCGGTTCGGAAAGTTTCCATTCCTCGGGCGTGATTCATGAATGTCTGGTCGAGGGTCTGCGCGGGGCGGGATTGCCGGACGAGGCAATTCAGCGCGTGCCGGTTCGCGACCGCACGGCCGTTGCCGCGATGTTGCGCATGGCCGACATGATCGATGTCGTCGTGCCGCGCGGTGGCCGGGGGCTGGTCGAGTTGGTGCAGCGTGAGGCGCGGGTTCCGGTCTTCGCTCATCTCGAAGGCGTCTGCCATATCTTCGTCGATAAGGCGGCCGATCCGATGAAGACGCGTCAGGTGGTTCTGAACGCCAAGACACGCCGCCCCGGGATTTGCGGAGCGGTGGAATGTCTGTTGATCCATAAGGACGTTGCGGATTCGCTCGGACGGCAGATCGTCGATGATTTGATGGCGGCCGGTGTCGAGGTACGCGCGCAAGGGCTTCCTGGCAGCGTCCCCGCGACAGAGGCCGATTGGGGTGTGGAATTTCTGGATCTGAGAATCGCCGCGAAGCGCGTCGATGACGTCGATGGTGCCGTCGAACATATTCGCCGATACGGCTCCGGTCACACCGACGCGGTAATGACCGAAGATGACGCCGTGGCGGACCGCTTTTTTCAAAGGCTCGACAGTGCGATTTTGATGCGCAACGCCTCGACGCAATTCGCCGACGGCGGTGAATTCGGAATGGGGGCCGAAATCGGCATCGCGACCGGGAAGATGCATGCGCGTGGTCCGGTGGGGGTTGAGCAATTGACCAGCTTTAAATATCTGGTGACCGGCGACGGAACGGTTCGTGTATAGGATATGTGCGATTGCCGGGATGTCCGATTATGACGTCGATGGCCGGTTGCTCACTCGGCGGGGCTTCGGTCGTCTGCATGGCGGCATGCCGCCGCACGCGCGCGGCTTTGATCCCAATGGTTGGGACAGCCGATCGGCCCGATGGGCATCACGCCCCTCAATGGAACGGGGTGGCGATGATGCCGAAATCCATGATTTCGGCGCCGGGTTAAATTTTGAAGTTTTGGCGGCAGGCTGCGGCAACTTTCACGATTGGGCAATCCGGGAATTCAAGATCTTCGCCGACGGGGACGATGCGAACGGTTTCGATGGCACGGAACCTCGATACGATGCCGGGGTCATTCTTCGTGACCCTTGCAGGTGTTTCGAGAAACCGCGCGGGTTCTTGAAACCGTGCTAAAGTGTGATCGCCCTCCGTCTTCTCCGGAAGGTCCGAACGGATCCATGGGGACCGGATGCCGCCCCGCATGACAGGCATGGGACAGGAAAAGAGGGCAAGGCGTGCCATTGGGGTGGGTGTTTCAAAAGACCGGTTGGACGTTCAGGTCCTGCCAAGCGCCGAGGCAATTACCGCAGAGAACACGGACGCCAGTCTCAGGAGGCTGACCCGCCGTTTTGCG
>JBCCVK010000283.1:0-3957 GCA_039195495.1 Pseudomonadota bacterium | reverse complement strand
TGGAGCCACGGAGATGACGAGGTGTTCACCAGCGAACAGGCCGTCGAATGGTTCGACCTGGAAGGAATCGGCACGTCTCCGGCGCGATTGGATCTCAAAAAACTGTCCCATGTCAGCGGCCGGCATATCGCGATGGCCAAGGATGCTGCGCTGCTGATAGAAATTGACGCGTTTTTGACGGCAACCGGTGAAAAACCACTTACGCAAACGCAAAGGGATGGATTGTCACGGGCGATAAGATACCTAAAGAACCGTGCGAAAACTCTTACGGAATTACTTGATAAAGTGCATTTTATCTTGACAAGACGCCCGATCTTACCGGATCGGACATCGGCAAGGTCCCTTAATTCTGCATCGCGTGATATGCTCTGCGATTTGACGCCGCATCTGCAAAATGCTATCTGGGAAAGAGAGACGCTGGAGCATCTCTCGGCCTCCATCGCCGAACGTCACGGGATGGGGATTGGTAAACTGGCCGCTGTCTTGCGTGCCGCACTGGCCGGAAGATCGGTAACGCCAAGCGTGTTCGACATGATGCTGGTTCTCGGGCGTGAAGAGACGCTCGCCCGTTTGCAGGACGCCGCATCAGGATGAAGCCGGAAAAATCCGGTCCGAGAACGAATTGAAAAGAAAGTGCGCTGCCACGGCGAGGCGGCAGACCGCTTTAGGAAGGGATGGAAATGGCAGACACCAAGAAAATCGCGACCCTCAGTTTCGATGGGAAATCGTTCGAACTGCCCATGATGTCGCCAACGGACGGACCCGATGTCATCGACATACGTCAGCTTTATACGGAAGCCGGTGTTTTCACCTACGATCCGGGTTTCACCTCGACAGCCTCCTGCAACAGTTCGATCACGTTCATTGACGGGGACAGGGGCAAGCTTCTGCATCGCGGTTATCCGATCGATCAGCTGGCCGAGAAATCGCATTATCTCGAAGTCTGCTATCTGCTGCTCTACGGCGAGTTGCCGAGCGCCAATGATCTGGAGGATTTCGAGAGCCGCGTGACCAGTCATACGATGGTGCATGAGCAGATGCATAACTTTTTCCGAGGTTTCCGACGCGACGCGCATCCCATGGCCACGATGGTGGGTGTCGTGGGCGCGATGTCGGCCTTCTATCACGATTCGACCGATATCGACGATCCATGGCAACGGGAGGTCGCCGCGATTCGCCTGATCGCCAAGCTGCCCACCATCGCCGCGATGGCCTATAAGTATTCGATTGGCCAACCTTTCGTGTATCCACGCAACGACCTGGATTACGCCGCGAATTTCCTGCACATGTGCTTTAGCGTGCCGGCCGACAAATACGAGGTCAATCCAATCGTGTCCCGTGCCATGGATCGCATTTTCACCCTGCATGCCGATCACGAGCAGAACGCGTCGACCTCGACCGTACGTCTGGCTTCATCCTCGGGTTCGAATCCATTCGCATGCATTGCTGCGGGGATCGCCTGCCTTTGGGGGCCTGCGCATGGCGGCGCCAACCAGGCCTGTCTGGAAATGCTGCGCGAAATCGGCGCCGTCGATCGTATCCCCGAATTCATTGCGCGCGCGAAGGACAAAGACGATCCCTTCCGCCTCATGGGGTTCGGTCACCGGGTTTACAAAAACTTCGATCCGCGAGCGAAAGTCATGAAAAGCTCCGCCGACGAAGTGCTGGATCTGCTTGGTATCGACAACAACCCGACCCTGCAGGTCGCCAAGGAATTGGAGAGAATCGCGCTCGAGGATTCCTATTTCAAGGACAAGAGACTCTATCCCAACGTGGATTTCTATTCGGGCATCATTCTGGATGCGATCGGGTTCCCAACCGCCATGTTCACACCGGTCTTCGCGCTGGCGCGCACGGTGGGCTGGATCAGTCAATGGAAAGAGATGATCGCGGATCCGGTGCAAAAAATCGGGCGGCCGCGCCAGCTTTATACCGGCGACACGACACGTGACTATGTGGATGTTGAAAACCGTTAACAGCGCCCGATGCCGTGGGGGAAAAGGCACCGCAGAACCATTATCTTCACCGGAAAGGGCGGCGGCCGCATCACCACCACGCCGACAGCGGTTTCGCCGCCGTTGTCAGGACCGGCGGGTTTCCTGGACGTGGGACGATGCGCCAACCTCCGATGTTGATCACCGGCCTTCGTAGGCGGCGGCGCGTTTTTCCAAAAACGCCAAGACACCCTCGCGAAAATCGTTTGTCCTACCGCACATGCCTTGAATCTTGGCCTCCAGCGTCAATTGCTCATCAAGGGAGTTGTCACAAGACGCGCGAAGGCTCTCCTTCACGCCGCGATAGGCCACGGTCGGTCCATTGGCAAGGGATAGGGCGCGACGGCGCCAGTGGTCGACGAATTCCTCATCCGCCGCCACTTCCCAGATCATTCCCCAATCAGAGGCTTGCTTCGCGGAAATCTTTTCGGCGAACAATGCCGCGCCCATGGCCTTGGCCAACCCCATCTGGCGCGGCAGCCAGTATGTGCCCCCTGCATCCGGAATCAGCCCGATTCGGGTGAAGGCTTGCAGAAAATAAGCGCTTTCCGAAGCGATGACCACATCCGCCGCCAGAGCCAGGTTTGCCCCTGCCCCTGCGGCCGCGCCGTTGACGGCCGAGATGGTCGGCAGCGGGCATCTGGCCACGGCCTCGATCATCGGGACATATTCGTCGCGCAGCGTGCGCTCAAGGTTCAGGTCCGCCGCATTGGCACGATCGCCCAGATCCTGCCCCGAGCAGAAGGCGCGCCCCTGGCCGGTCAGAACCACGACACGCGCTCCGGTCTCGGGGGCGGCCTTGACCGCGTGGGCGATTTCGGCCCGCATCTGGGTATTGAGCGCATTCATCACGTCGGGCCGGTTTAATGTGATCACACCCACCTTGTCCCGGTTCGAATAGCTCAGCGTCAAATATTCCATGACCATTCCCTGTTTGATGTCATCCCAGGATAGAGCGGATAGGATGGGTTGGGAAAGAGAGGCTTGGGATCACCTTTCAAGAATTTCGCGCAGCCGCGCCCGATCAGCCGCACTCAGCCCGGTGTCGCCCGAAGCGTCGAGCGCGGCGGCCCGGCGGCGTATGTAAACGAACCCGACGCCCAGTGCCACCAACAGCATTCCCGGTCCTGCGGTCCACAGGATGAGGTTCGCACCCAGACTTGTCGGGCGCAACAGCACGTATTCGCCATAACGGGCCACGACGAAATCGATCACCTCTTCATCCGTGTCGCCGGCGACCAGCCGTTCGCGCACCAGCAAACGCAGGTCCCGGGCCAGTTCGGCATTGGATTCGTCGATCGATTCGTTGCGGCATACAAGGCAGCGCAGCTCTTTCGACAGATTTCGCGCCCGCGTCTCCAGCGTCGGATCCGTCAGTATCTCGTCAGGCTGTATGGCAAGAACCGGCGATGCCAGACAGAACGAAAGAGCCAGAAACAGTCGCCGCATGAACTTTACTCCGCAGGTATCGAAATCGCATGGCCGGTCTTGCGGGCCGACACCCCCACACGGTGACGGCGATCGCTCAGGCTCAACGCTCCGCCAAGAGCCATGATGATACAGCCTGCCCATATCCAATTTGCGAAAGGTTTGACATATGTCCGGACGGCCCATCCCCCATCCCCCTGTTCATCCCCCAGAACGACGTAAAGATCCCGAAACATGCCTTCATGAATGGCGGCCTCGGTCGTCGGCATCCGCGCGACGGGATAAAAGCGTTTCTCCGGCGTCAAGGTCACGATGCGGCGCCCGTTTCGCACGACGTCAACCTTGGCGATGGTCGAGACGAAATTGGGACCCGAGCCCTGTTGCACGCCGGCAAATGTCAAAGCGTATCGGCCGACCTCGAAAGTCTCGCCCGCCCGCACGACGCGAATGTCCTCGACCTCCCATGCCAGCAGCGCCGCAATCCCGAAGGTGACGATCCCGAAACCCGAATGAGCGACGGCCTTGCCCCAATCCG
>JBCCVK010000282.1:0-3969 GCA_039195495.1 Pseudomonadota bacterium | reverse complement strand
GGGGACGGAGCCGGTGCACTGGTCCTCGAGGGGCAAAAGGGTGACGGCACCGCCCAGGATCGGGGCGTTCTGGCCACCGATCTGCATTCGGATGGCGCCTTCAAGGAATTGCTTTACGTCGACGGCGGCGTCTCCACCCGAACCACGGGTCGTCTGCGCATGCAAGGCAAGGAAATCTTCCGCCACGCCATCGACAAACTGACCCGAACCGCGCGCCTGTCGGTGAAAAAGGCCGGACTGGACAGTCGCGATATCGACTGGATCGTGCCGCATCAGGCCAATCTGCGCATCATCAAGGCCATTGCACAAAGGATGGAATTGCCGCCGGAACGAATCGTGGTCACGGTCCGCGACCATGGCAACACCTCGGCCGCGTCGATTCCCCTTGCCTTGTCCGTGGGCAAGGCAAGGGGCCAAATCAAACGGGGCGACGTGTTGCTGATGGACGCCATCGGCGGCGGCCTTGCCTGGGGATCGGTGATTTTGCGCTGGTGAGGCCGTCTAAGGCCCGCTGCGCAACCCGTTGATATTGACTCAAATTCCGCAATGGCCGATGTTTCTCCAAACGTGTTGGAGGCGACATGACCGACAGGACCCTGACCCGGATGGACTTGAGCGAGGCGGTGTTTCGCGAGGTGGGGTTGTCGCGAAACGAGTCGGCGCAACTGGTCGAAAGCGTTCTGCGGCACATGTCGGATGCGTTGATCAAAGGCGAATCAGTGAAGATCTCGTCCTTCGGGACCTTCTCGGTGCGTTCCAAAGCGGCCCGCGTCGGTCGAAACCCCAAGACCGGAGAGGAAGTGCCGATCTCGCCCCGACGCGTGCTGAGCTTCCGCCCCTCCTATCTCATGAAAAACCGTGTCGCCACAGGCAACAAGGTCTGAGAACAGACGCCGCGATGAGCAAATCGCCCGATGCGTTCCGCACCATAAGCGAAGTCTCCGACTGGCTGGACACGCCGGCTCATGTATTGCGCTTCTGGGAAAGCCGCTTCACCCAGGTAAAACCGGTGAAACGCGCGGGCGGGCGGCGTTACTACCGCCCCTCGGACATGCTGCTGCTGGGCGGCATCAAGAGGCTCTTGCACGAAGAGTGCATCACGATCCGAGGCGTGCAGAAGATCCTGCGCGAAAAAGGCGTCAGACACGTTGCCGCGCTGTCACCCGACCTGGATGGGGCCCTGGACCCGCAAGCGGAGGTTACGGAAAAAGAAGCGCCATCGGCCACCGAGGGGCAGATGCACCCGGCGCGAGGCGATGCCAGGGAACCACCGCCGGCAAAGACGCCGGGGACGACCGCCCCCCCCCCCGAGCGGGCGCCGGGCCCGACCGGCCGGGCCGGCGATGCCCCCGCCGAACCGGAACCGGCCACGAGCTTCGATGGTGAAACGGCCGTAGAAACCAACGTCACGGCCCCGGTCGCGAGTCCGGAAGATGTCACGGAAGACGGTCTTGTCCCGAAATCGGCGCCTTTCATCACCCGGTTGCGCGATCTCGCGACGATCGGCGGGACGCCGCGGGGTGAAGCGCGTGATCGATTGCAGGCGCTTTACATCCGTCTGCAAACCCTGCGCGACCGTGCGGCGAGCGCGGATGGACATTGAAAGCACCATCATTGATGCCTCTCCACCCTTGCGCGTCCCGACCAAACCGATATGATCGGGGATCAGTCGGGCTATGGCGCAGCTTGGTAGCGCGTCCGTCTGGGGGACGGAAGGTCGTAGGTTCAAATCCTGCTAGCCCGACCAATTCAAGCGATCCCGGGGCATGCCCGTCGGCGTCGACGTTCGTTCGGAGCCACGAAAGATGAGCACGACCCTGGACGGCACCGGCGTTCTGCCGGCACAGATGCTCCGGCAGATGATCGAGGCCGGGGCGATCAAGGCCGACCACGCGATTCTTCCCGCGCAGATCCAGCCCGCCAGTCTCGATCTGCGGCTGAGTGACGTTGCCTACCGGGTGCGTGCATCGTTTCTGGCCGGGCGCGGCACCAAGGTCGCCGATCGCTTACGGGAATTGGAAATGCACCGGATCGATCTGAGCAACGGCGCGGTTTTGGAAAAGGGCGCCGTCTACGTCGTGCCGCTTATGGAGCGCCTTGCCCTGTCTGCGGATGTCAACGCCGTGGCCAACGCCAAATCCTCGACCGGACGGCTGGATCTCTTGACCCGCACGATCGCCGATGGCGGGATCGAATTCGACCGCATCGCCCCCGGTTATGCCGGTCCGCTCTATGCCGAAATCTGCCCTCGTTCGTTTTCCGTGCTGATCCGACCGGGAATGCGCTTGAACCAGATGCGATTTCGGCGCGGTCAGGGGACGCTCTCGGATGCCGAGCTGGCCGCGCTTCATGACAAGGCCGGCCTCGTCTCGGGCCGCGCCCATATCGATGACGGGCTGGGCTTTTCGGTCGATCTGCAACCCGCGTCGGGGGATCTGGTCGGCTGGCGTGCCAAACCCCATGCGGGTATGATCGATCTGGATCGCATCGGCGCCTATGCGCCCAGGGATTACTGGGAAGACGTGCGCACGACCAATGGGCGCATCATCCTCGACCCCGGCACCTTCTACATCCTCGTCAGCCGCGAAGCGGTGCATATTCCACCCGACCATGCCGCCGAGATGGCCCCCTACCTGGCCATGGTCGGCGAGTTCCGCGTGCATTACGCTGGCTTCTTCGATCCGGGTTTCGGCCATGCGGCCGCGGGCGGGACCGGTGCGCGGGGCGTTCTCGAGGTGCGCTGCCACGAAGCCCCTTTCGCGTTGGAGCATGGGCAGGTCGTGGGACGCCTGATCTACGAACGCATGGCCGCAATGCCCGATCGGCTTTACGGGGCGGACATCGCCTCGAGTTATCAGGGTCAGGGCCTAAAACTGTCGAAACATTTCAAAGCGATGCCTACCGACGGATCCTGAGCGAACGCGCGCCCTAGCCTTGTGCCGTATAAAGGCAATGGACGATCCCCCGGGCGCCCCCGACCGACGCGCGCGGACCACGGATCAGATTTCAAGCAGTTGATCGATGATCTGCAAAAACAGATGCGTTCCGAACGGGATCAGGGCATCGGGAAAATCGAAATCGGGATTATGCAACTGCGGCTGATCCTCTCCGGAGCCGATGAAGATCATGGCGGATTGCGCCCCCGCCTGCGCGAAACGTCCGAAATCCTCGGACCAACGCATCGGCCGATTGACCGCAAGCGGTCTAAGCCCGGCTTTCGCGACGGCCCTGTTCGCAACGGCCACGGCTTCCGGACCATTCTCCACCGCGTAAAAAATATCGTGCCATGTAGTTGAAATATCGAGATTTCCCGACATCATGACGATATGTCTCTCTGCGGTCGCCACCATGGTGGCCATCGCTTCGTCGGTCATGCTGCGCAAAGTGACAAGCAATTCGCCTTCCCCCGGGGCAATGCCAAAGGACGGCTTTCCCAGACGAGCATGGGTCAGCGTGCTGAGGGTGAAATGCCTGTCGAGCATACCACCGGCCCCGAGTGACGCGAACTTTTCCATCAGCGCGGCCATGGCCGGAGCCGGCGACATGCCATCCTCCGGAGCGGCGGCATGAGAGCTCTTGCCGATAAGGACGACCCGCATTCCCCGTGATGCGCAATTCGCAACCTCCGAACAAATCCCGACCGCGCCAAGCGGGAGGCGGGGGACATTGTGCAGTGCGAAAGCATAATCCGGTGCGATTTCCGCGAAGCCGGGCGACGAGATCACCGCCGCCGCTCCAACACCGGTTTCTTCGGCGGGCTGGAACATCAGGACGACACGGCCTCTCGACGGCCGCCGATCCCGCAGGATCAGCGCCAGTCCGACAACCATGCTCATATGTCCGTCGTGACCGCACAAATGAGCTTTGCCCGGAACCCGCGAACGATGCGCACGATCCGACCGTTCATGGATCGGCAGGGCGTCCAGTTCGCATCGGATCATCACGGTGGGTCCAGCCGCCGCCCCGTTG
>JBCCVK010000281.1:0-3988 GCA_039195495.1 Pseudomonadota bacterium | reverse complement strand
GTGAACATCGACCTGGCCGCCGATGGGCTGACGATGCAGGCCAAAGGCAATACTCTGGGGATGTTCGGAACCTTGGATATGACCCGGTTTTCGGAAAACGCCTTTGCCGAAACGCATATCTTTTACGAGAGCGTGAGCGCGGATATCGATTTCGATTACGGGGGCGATCGGGGAATTTTCAAACTGACGGGGGGACCCAGTGTCGCCGACATGTCCCTGTCCGGTGAAGAACTCGTCTACGAGAGCAGCAGCGGCGACATCGGGGTTTCGATCAGCGGTTCGCTGTTGCCGCTGCCGGTCATAGAGATCGGTCTGGGATCGGGCGATTTGGACATGCGGCTGCCCTTGCGGCCGAGCGACGCGCCGGAGGATTTCGGATTGGTTTTTGCGCTGAACGACCTGACGGTCGGCGACGCGGTGTGGAACCTTTTCGACCCGACGGGTCAATTGCCGCGCGATCCCGCCAGGATCGCATTGGACGTTTCGGGAAAAGGCCGCTTGCTGATCGATATCATGGATCCGGAGCTTCAGACCGGCATGGACGACATCCCTGCGGAGATTGAAAGCGTAAACCTGAATTCAATTGCGCTCAGTGCTGCCGGCGCCACGATTTCGGGGGAAGGCGCGCTTACGCTGGACAATGCCCGGATGTCCCCGCTCGGCGCCGGGCCCGCCGTGGCCGGCGGAATCGATCTGAGCATGATCGGCCTGGATGGTCTTTTGAACAATCTTTCCACGATGGGTCTTCTGGCCGACGAACAGGCCACGGGCATCCGCATGATGTTGGGACTGTTCACGAGACCGGGCGATGCCCCCGACAGTCTGGTCTCCGCCATCGAACTGACCGAGGATGGGCAGGTCCTGGCGAACGGCCAGCGCATCCGCTGAGGAAACGAGCGGGACCGCCGGGTGATCTGCCCCGGTATCGGCGTCACCTTGTCCCGCGTCTCACCGAACCCCGCAGCGGAGGCGGGTTGAAACCAGGGAGCGAAGGGGGCCATGCCGCAAGACCTGTCATCGCTTACCCGGGCGCTGCTGGAATGCGCCGGCCGCGCGGGCGCCGATGCCGCCGACGCGATGGCTTTGGAGGCGACCTCTCTCTCGGTCGACGTTCGCGGCGGCGCCCTTGAACATGTCGAGCGCGCCGAAGGCATCGATATCGGATTGAGGGTTTTGTCCGGCCATCGTCAGGCCTGCGTGTCGGCATCGGACACAAGTCCGGAAACGCTTGCGAACATGGCCGAACGCGCCGTGGCCATGGCGCGGGAGGCGCCAAAGGATCCGTCCGTCGGCCTGGCAGAGCCCGATCAACTCGCCGCCTGCTGGGATGTCGCGGTTCTGGAACTGGAAGATCCCGCAAGCGATCCATCCCCCGCCGATCTGCAAACCGATGCGGCCGCGGCGGAAACCGCCGCTTTGTCGCAAACGGGCGTTTCCCAAGTCGAGGGCAGTTCGGCGGCATTCGCCCGCCGGCATATGCATCTTGCAACCAGCAACGGATTCTCCGGCGGCTACGCGCGCACGGAACATTCATTGTACTGCGTCGCGATCACAGGCGAAGGCACGTCAATGGAACGGGATTATGCGGGCGAGGCGCGATCGCACCGCTCGGATCTGCCGCCTCCCGAGGAGATCGGTCTTCTGGCCGCCGAACGGGCCCTGGCGCGCATCGGCGCCCGAAAACCAAGAACCGGCGCCTTCCCGGTTCTCTTCGATGAGCGGGTCGCCGCGAGCCTGATCGGACATCTTCTGGCCGCCATGAACGGCAGAATGGTCGCCCGCGGGTCGAGTTGGCTGCGCGACGCGATGGGCACACGGATATTGCCCGAGGGGCTTTCAATCGTCGAAGATCCCCATCGCCCCAGGATCTCGGGCTCCCGCCCCTTCGACGCGGAAGGGTTGCCGACGGCCCGCCGCCATCTGGTATCCGACGGGATCCTGCAAAGCTGGATCCTGGATCTGGCGACGGGGCGCAGGCTGAACCTGCCGAGCACGGCCAACGCTTCCCGCGGAACATCCGCGCCCCCTGCGCCGGGCGTCGGCAATGTCGCACTCACTCAGGGGCGCAAAACCCGGGAAATGCTGCTGGCCGATTTGGGGACGGGGCTTTGGGTCACGTCACTGATCGGCGCATCGGTCAATCCGACGACCGGGGATTATTCCCGAGGCGCCTCCGGCTTTTGGGTGGAAAACGGGGAAATCGCCCATTCGGTCAATGAATGCACGCTGGCCGGAAACCTGCGTGACATGCTGAGAACGATCGTTCCCGCGAACGATGCGCGCAGCCATGTGTCGCGGGTCGTGCCCTCCCTGCTCGTCGAAGGGCTGACGCTTGCCGGCGAATGATCTCGCGCTGCTGACCGAGGCGGCCCTGGCCGCAGGCGACATCGCGCGGCGTCACTGGAACAACGCGCCCAGGATCTGGAACAAACCCGGCGACGCCGGCCCGGTGACCGAGGCGGATTGCGAAGTGAACGAGATGCTGCGCGACGTTCTGCTGACGGAACGGCCCGGCCATGGCTGGCTGTCCGAAGAAAGCCCCGACACTCCGGAGCGCCTTGCGGCCGAGAAAACATTCATCATCGACCCGATCGATGGAACACGCGCCTTCATCGCCGGTCAGGACATCTTCGCGCATTCCCTCGCAATCGCCGAGAGAGGCAGCATAACCACCGCCGTGGTCTATCTGCCGATACGTGATCTTTTGTATACGGCGGCGCTTGGGGCGGGGGCGATGCTCAATGGGCGGCCCCTTTCGGCCGCCCACGGAACCGAACTTGCAGGAGCGCGGGTTCTCGGCACGAAGTCGAATTTCGAAAACCGGCACTGGAAAGGCGGCGTACCGCCCGTTTCCCGGCATTTTCGGGCTTCGCTCGCCTATCGGCTCTGTCTCGTGGCTCAGAGCCGCTTCGACGCCATGATCACTTTGCGGGATTGTTGGGAATGGGACGTCGCCGCCGGGGATCTGATCGTGCGCGAGGCGGGCGGGCGCAGCACGGACCGCCGCGGCGCGACCTTGCACTACAACAATCCGCATCCGAAACGACCCGGCCTTCTGGCCGGCGGACCCCGGATTCATCAGGCCCTGCTCGGCCGTCTGAAACAGGTGTGAAAGGTTGGGTTGACGTCGAATCACGGTCGCTTAAGGTGCCCGCGATCGCGGCACATCATCAGAGATCGTTATGATCCAACGTCTGCATCCGACCCTCGGCGGAGAATCGGCCGATCCTCCGGAAAACCTGTTCGGGGACGCCGCCGGCACGTTTCCCGGCCATCGGTCCGCCCACGACGCCTGGAACGCCAAGGCGCGGCGCATGGTCGACACCGTATATACGCGCCATTTCATCGCCCGTCGGCATCGGCCGCCGGACGAGTAGACGCCGTTCTCCCCCATGGCAGAACGAGAACATTGAGAGGAGGCGGATGGTCAGGTCGGTCGGATTCGCATTGTATATGGTCTTTTCGAATTGTGCGGTTTCGTATGCCGACCGGCTGCTCGAACGCCGTCTCGGCGCGGGCAAGGAAGATCCGGTCCGCATCGGCGAACGGCGCGGACGCGCTTCCGCCGATCGTCCACGGGGAAAATTGCTGTGGTTCCACGCGGCCAGTGTCGGTGAGGCCCTGTCGATTCAATCGCTCGTGAGACGCCTTGGCGACGAGGATCCTGCACTCTCATTTCTTCTGACGACCGGCACGCGCACATCGGCCGAGGTGATGGCCAGCCGACTGCCCCCTTGCGCGATCCATCAATATATCCCGCTGGACGCGCTTGCCTTCGTCCGTGCGTTTCTGAACCATTGGCGGCCGGATGTGGCGATCTGGACGGAAAGCGAATTCTGGCCGGCCCTCATGGCCGAGACCGATCGGCGCGGGATCCCGATGCTTCTGATCAACGCCCGCATGTCGCCAAGATCCTATAGGCGATGGCGGTGTCTGCCGGGCTTCGCGGCTTCCCTGCTGCGGAGATTCCGTTTCGCACTCGTTCAGG
>JBCCVK010000280.1:0-4008 GCA_039195495.1 Pseudomonadota bacterium | reverse complement strand
GTGATCTGGGCGTCATTGTCGCCTTTATCGAATTGGGGGTGATGTAAGGGTCACATGTTGTGGTGGCCGAGGGCGAGGCGGCGCTGGCGGTGCTGGCTGACAAAGTGGCTCAGAAAGAGATCGAGGCCCTGCTGAATGGCGAGGCCGATGGCAATGATACGTTTCTTGAAATCAATTCGGGGGCAGGGGGCACGGAAAGCTGCGATTGGGCTTCGATGCTGGCGCGGATGTATGTGCGTTGGGCAGAGAAGCACGGCTATACCGTCGAGTTGCAGTCCGAATCTCCGGGGGAGGAAACGGGCATCAAATCGGCCGCTTACAAAATTAGCGGACCCAATGCGTATGGATGGTTGAAATCCGAAAGCGGCGTGCATCGGCTGGTGCGGATCAGCCCTTATGACAGTGCGGCACGGCGGCATACCTCGTTCAGTTCGGTCTGGGTCTATCCGGTTGTCGACGACAATATCGAGATCGAGGTGAACCCGGCCGATATCCGCATCGATACCTATCGGTCTTCGGGCGCGGGCGGGCAGCATGTGAACACCACCGACTCGGCGGTGCGGATCACGCATCTGCCCACGGGCATCGTGGTGACGAGTTCGGAAAAGTCGCAACATCAAAACCGCGATATCGCGATGAAGGCCCTGAAATCACGCCTTTATCAGATGGAGTTGGACAGACGTAACGCCGCGGTCGCCGAGGCGCATGGGGCCAAAGGCGACGCGGGTTGGGGTAATCAGATCCGATCTTACGTGTTGCAGCCTTACCAGATGGTGAAGGATCTGCGCACGGGATATGAGACCTCGGACACCCAAGGGGTGTTGGGCGGTGATCTGGACGCATTGATGGCCGCAACCCTGGCCATGGACGTTTCAGGCAAGAGCCGGGCCGAGGCGAATGCCGAGGATTAAGACCCGTCGGGAAGAGCGCCTGACACCGGAAAAATACGCCGAAAGAGGATGTCCTGAATTGTTTCGTTCCGTGCCGGGGACGGAAGCGACTTTTCCAGGGGCGTTCTGGGCCGTGCCCTTCTGGCGCGCCGCCGGGCTTGACATGATCGTCGTTCTGGCAAAGGCAGCGCGCGCCTTGACGGTGGAGGTATCATCGATGCCGGCCGGCGCGCGTCGCTCTGCATGCGCTTGAACCCGGAAACCCGCGTCACGAAGGATGGCCTTCGCACCGAGGGGCGTCGTCACATATCTCGTACCAATCGGGTTTTTCGGCCACGAATTCATGAAACTGGTTTCTGAGGCCGAATTCCGTATCCAACGCATTCGCCGCAATCGGAAAACTGTCCTCTTCGGAAAGGATCTCGCCAAGAGAGGTGCCGCATGTTCTGCAAAAGCATCGACCGTATTTGTAAGGCGGATCGGGTTGATAGAGAGCGACATGATCTTTTCCCCGAAGCCATGTCAGATCGTCCTTTTTGACGAAAACGATGGCGCTGGCTCCGATCTTACGGCATCGGGAACAATGACATGTCCCCATCATAGACGGTACGGATGCCAGTTGGAATTTGACGGCCCCGCAACAACAACTCCCTTCGATCATTCCACCAAGTGCTCCTGCTCGATTTGTCTGATGAGAACAATAGAAGAACAAATGCAGTGACACAATACCGAACTCGGGCGCAGAGCCGACATGTGACGGTTACGGGCAAGACATTCCCGACACTGTGACGTATCAGATGATCGCGGTCCCGGTTCCTGGCCTGCCGTTTCGCCCGCCGCGGGTCTTGCCCCGTTCACCGGTCTTCGGACGCGCGCAGCATGGAAAACCAGACATCCAAACCCGAAAACAGGGGAGAGCGTCGGGCAATCTTCAATCTTGCCATCCGGAGGCCGATGGTTCGGCCCCGGCTCGGTTTTCATGATCCCTGGCGGGCACGGTCAGAACGATGATTGCGACCGAGGGGGGATGACCGCCGAGGGCATCCCGCGCCTGCCGGGAGGTCGGCATATATCATACATCCGCGGCTTTGGTCGCGGCGGGCTTTACGACGGATGCGGCCGGAGCGGAGGATTTATTGTTCAACGGATCTTCCTGCCGCTGAACCGATCCTTCGAAATGAGCACCGGATTCGATCGCGATGGTTTTGTGAATGATATCGCCTTCGACCCGCGCGGTCGCGGTCAGACGTACCTTCAAGCCGCGTACGCGCCCGACCACACGGCCGTTGACCACGACATCGTCGGCGGTCACCTCGCCTTTGATCGTGGCACCTTCGCCCACGTTCAAAAGATGCGCGCGAATGTCGCCTTCCACCTGACCTTCGACCTGGATGTCGCCCGATGTCTTCAGGTTGCCCTTGATGATCAGATCCGAAGACAGGATCGACGGGGCCGGTTTCGGCTTGGGGGTCGCTGACGTCATAGACGAAGGCAATGCCGGCTTTGCCGCCGGACTGTCGGCCAGGTTCGGTCTTTCCACCTCATCCCTTTGGGCGGGACCGGGTTCGTTTATCCTGCTTTTAGAAAACATTTTGAGCCGCCTTGATGTATGTCATCGGATTTACAGGTTTGCCGTCGACGCGCACCTCATAGTGTAGATGCGTGCCGGTCGATCGCCCGGTGTTGCCCATAGCAGCAATCTTATCCCCGCGCGAGACTTTTTGACCGACCTCGACAAAGAGTTTCGAGTTATGCGCATAAAGTGTTTCGATTCCGAACTCATGCCGAAGCTTGACCAGTTTACCGAACCCCGACTGCCAGCCGGCATGGATCACGGTTCCATCTGCGGTTGCATGAATCGGAGTGCCGTGTCTGGCGGCGAAATCGGCGCCATTATGCATGCGGGTGCCGGCGCCCTTGGGATCGCGGCGCCAGCCGAAACCGCTGGTGAAGCGAAACGCGGATTTCAGGGGGGAGGCGAACGGTGCCTTCTCGGCCGCAAGGCGGTAAAGGTTCAGCTTGTCCAGCTTTTCCAGAATATAGTTGGTTCGCAGGGCCGCTTCGTCACGTATTTCGCCTTTGGTCGATATCGCCAAGGGGGTCAGCGGGCCGCCGCGGCCGGAATATCCCCGCCGCACGGTTTCGAGGATGCGATCGGTCGGCATGCCCGCCGCGCGAAACATCTTGTCGAGCGGGGTCAGCGAAACGCTGACCGCATCTTCGAGCTGGGCGAAGATACGGTTATGCTTTTCCTGGGACAGTTTCGCCTCGAGCGTCATTTCCTTGATCCTGAGATCGGCGTCCCGGGCCATGGCCGCCATCCGATCCCGCTCTACCGCGGTGTCCGCCAGAGCGGCGGCGAGAAAATCCAGCATTCCCTCGATGTCGCGCTGGCGACCGGCGCCGGTCTTGGTGGTGCCGGTTCTCGCTTCGAGTTCGACCAACAGCGTTTCGCTCTTCGCGATCGCGGCGTCGCGCTCGTTCATCGTGCGGCGTAAAGTGGTCTGAATGACTTCGATACCGGTTTCGAGCTCTTTCCGGCGATCTTCCGAGGCGAGCAGACGCGACTGCATCTGCGAGACCTCCTCGAGAGCGGTATAGAAACGTTTCTGTGCCAGCCTTACCTCTCTGGCCCGCGCGTCGCGTTCTCGCGAAAGCTCGCGCAGACGGGCTTCGTACAGCTTCTGCTCGCGCAGCGCCTGTTCCCGGGCGCTGCCCGAGCCGATGCTGTCGATGATCAGAACGGACGTGGCGAGAATGGTCCAGCCGACCAGGACGGCCACCCCCAGGAAAACACCTGCCTGCGTGGTGGATTTCAATCTGATGAAGCGCGTTTCGGTATCCGATCGCAGAAAGAGCCGCTGTTCCGGCAGATATCGCTCAAGGATATGTGAAAATCTTTTCGGCTTGTGCGCCCGCACTGATCCCTCTCCCGTCCCGTAACCCGATTTTCGGTGCATGGTTTCAGGTCCCCGTTCGCGCCCTATCCGAATTGCTAGACCTTACCCCTTTGCGGCGCAAACAAATTTGCGCAAATCGAGGCGTGACCAGGGGCGAGGCCGTCGGAATTGGCAGAAAATCGCCGAAAATCCCGGTGGATCGGCGCGGTATCTCGGGG
>JBCCVK010000279.1:0-4011 GCA_039195495.1 Pseudomonadota bacterium | reverse complement strand
GGCCTTTCGACCTTCGCCGTGGCGCGGATCACCACGCCATGGTCGGCAAGCGCCGTATTCAACGCCGCCAGCGGCCGCTCGATATGGCTCTGACCACGCGTCTCGAGGGCGCCATACAAGGTTCCGGCCCAGTGAATGTCGTTCCGGGTCACATCGGCCAACCGCTCCACGGTCAGGCCGACGCCCTTCAAGGGGTCGGAAGCGTCGGCATCGAACACACCATCCACGAAAACGAGACGCAGGCCGTCGACGTCATCGAAAAGCGGTATTTCATCATCGACGGGCAAAGCCGCCTCGGGCGTGTCGGGGGTCACCAGCGTATCCGGGCGGGTATATTTCCAATATTCATCGCGCCGCGCGGGCAGCCCCATGGACCGTACCCGCGTCAGAGCGCGGGCGCGGGCCGTCTCGGCCCAAGCCGCGCCCGCAGGCGCGCGAACCCCGGCCAGCCGCGCTTCGGTCGCGTCAAGTTTCGCCTGCGGCAACGCCATCAGACCATCTCCGCAAGGATACCGGCGTAACCGTTGTTTTCGACCTCAAGCGCCAGTTGCGGCCCGCCGGTCTTCACGATGCGGCCATCGGCCATGATGTGCACGACATCCGGCCGGATGTGATCGAGCTGGCGCTTATAATGCTTTATGACCCGAAACGACCGCTCTTGCGACCGCAAGGCATTCACCCCCTCGGCCACCAGTTTCATCGCATCCACGTCGAGCCCGGAATCGGTCTCGTCCAGGATGCACAGTCTCGGCGCCAACATGGCCATCTGCAAAATTTCGTTGCGCTTCTTCTCACCGCCCGAGAAGCCCATATTCACCGGGCGCTTCAGCATGTCGGCGTCGATTTTCAGCTCTCCGGCCCTGGCGCGGATCTCCTTGAGGAAATCGGCGGCGCTCATTTCCTCTTTTCCGCGCGCCTTGCGCTGCGCGTTCACGGCCGTGCGCAGGAAGGTCATGTTGCTCACGCCCGGAATCTCGACCGGATACTGAAAGGCCAGAAACAGACCTGCCGCGGCACGTTCTTCCGGGTCCATTTCGAGAATGTTCTCGCCGTCCAGCTCGACGGAGCCCTTGACGACCTCATATCCCTCACGGCCCGACAGGACGTAAGACAAAGTCGATTTGCCTGATCCGTTCGGCCCCATGAGCGCATGTGTCCTGCCAGGCTCGACAGTCAGATCGACGCCCTTGAGAAGCGGCTTTCCGCCTTCTTCAAGCGTGACATGCAGATCCTTGATCCTCAACATCCCTTCATCCTTTCCGATAAGGACTTCCTAGCATCCCGTGCCGGGGCATCGCGCATATCCCGCCGGCGCCGGAGGATCGCGCCCGTCACGGCCCCTGCTTGCAGAACGTCTTGCGGCAGCACCGGTTCTCATGCGGCGACCACCGCCGTTCCGCTGGCCGAAACCATCAGCATGTTGTTGATCACTTCATAATCCAGATCGACGCCGACCACCGCATTGCCGCCCATTTGCGTGGCGCGGTCCTGCATCTCCTGCAGGGCTGTCGCACGCGCCTCGGCCAGACTTTCTTCGTAGGCGCCCGCGCGCCCACCGATGATATCGGTGATCCCGGCGAAAATGTCGCGGAACACGTTGGCGCCCAGAATCGCCTCGCCCACGACGATGCCCTTATAGGCGGTGATCGCCTTGCCCTCTATGCTGGGTGTCGTCGTTACGATCATGTCCGCTCTCCATCCCAATAATCGATCGAGGTTTTCCTGCGCCCCACGAAGCGCAGATGCGCATTCATGAAGCCGGTACCGGGTTTCACCGCGAGCACGGCGAATTTCTCGCTTTCGGGATATTCGACGACCTCTGGATCCCTTTGGGTCGAAATCCCGATATAGCGCAGGGGGCCATCGCCGGTATTGATCAACTGATGCGCGGTTTCGGGGCCGCCATGGGGCGCGGCGCAGACATCCCCCGCCCGGACCGCGATCTCTCGATCCCCGAACCGATAGGTCGCCCGGCCTTCGAGAATGACGAACGCCTCGTCATTGGCGAGATGGTTGTGGAACGGAAAGGCGCGCTTGCCGGGCTCGACCTGCACATACATCATACCCAACCCCTTCAATCCGATCCGTTCCCCGAATGAGGCGACCAGCGCCCCAAACCGGTCCGAGCCGCCTTCGGGCGTCATCGGGAACGATTGCAGGTCGTTCAATCTGGCAACGGGTTCGGACATGACTTCGATCCTTTGTTCCTTCAGAAAAACGAAACGAATTCAGCCTATACGGCTTTGATCCTCATCGGCGGCTCGAACACGAGCGGCCCCGTAACCGCCGAGGTCAAGCCCATGGGGTCCATGCGCGAAGCTTCCATCTTGCCGGATCGCCGGCGGTTTCGAAAGCGTGATCCATACGGCTTTCCCGTATGCGCGACAAGTCGCGTTCCATCCCGTTTGACGACACGCTCTGTCCGGTTCCAAGGCGTTCTACCCCACGGAACCTTCAAGCGAGATCGCCACCAACTGCTGAGCCTCCATCGCGAATTCCATCGGCAAGGCTTGCAGGACGTCCCTGCAGAAGCCGTTGACGACCAGCGCCACGGCTTCTTCCTCATCCATGCCGCGCTGCCGGCAATAGAAAAGCTGATCGTCATCCACCTTGGATGTGGTCGCCTCGTGCTCCACCCGGCTCGAGGTGTTTTTCACCTCGATATACGGCACCGTATGCGCCCCGCATCTGCTCCCGATGAGCAGCGAATCGCATTGGGTATAGTTGCGGCCATTCTTCGCTTTCGGATGCATGGAGACCAGCCCGCGATAGGTGTTCTGCGCCCGCCCCGCACTGATTCCCTTCGAGACGATCCGGCTCTTGGTGTTCCGGCCCAGATGCACCATTTTCGTGCCCGTATCGGCCTGTTGATAATTGTTGGTGATGGCGATGGAATAAAATTCTCCCTGACTGTCATCGCCGCGCAGGATGCAGGAAGGGTATTTCCACGTCACGGCAGAACCGGTTTCCACCTGCGTCCACATCACTTTCGAACGGTCGCCGCGGCAGTCTGCACGCTTGGTCACGAAGTTGTAGATACCGCCTTTCCCATTCTCGTCGCCGGGGAACCAGTTCTGAACCGTGGAATACTTCACCTCGGCGTCTTCCTCGACGACGATCTCGACCACGGCCGCGTGCAATTGCGCCGTGTCGCGCTGGGGGGCCGTACACCCTTCCAGATAGGACACGTAAGACCCCTTGTCGGCGATGATCAGCGTACGCTCGAACTGACCGGTGTTTTCGGCGTTGATCCGGAAATAGGTGCTCAACTCCATCGGACATTTCACGCCTGGCGGGACGTAAACGAAAGATCCGTCAGAGAAAACCGCGGAGTTCAGCGTCGCGTAGAAATTGTCGGAAACCGGCACGACCGACCCCAGATACTTCCTCACCAGCGCCGGATGTTCCCTGATCGCCTCGCTGATCGAACAGAATATCACGCCCGCCTTCTTCAGTTCGGCCTGAAACGTCGTACCGACGGACACCGAGTCGAAAACGGCATCCACGGCCACCTTGCGTTCCTCCTTGGACATTTCGACGCCGGCCAGGATCGCCTGTTCCTTGAGCGGAATACCGAGCTTCTGATACGTTTCCAAAAGCTTCGGGTCGACCTCGTCAAGCGATTTGGGCTTTTCGACCATGCTTTTGGGCCGGGCATAGTAATACTGGTCCTGGAAATCGATTTCCGGATAATCGACCATCGCCCATTTCGGCTCGGTCATCCGGCGCCATCTTTCAAAAGCCCGCAGGCGCCATTCGGTCATCCATTCCGGCTCCTCGTTCTTTTGCGAAATCAGCCGCACGATGTCCGCATTCAGGCCCTTGGGGGCGTATTCCATGTCGATCTCGGTCTGCCAGCCATGCTTGTATCCGCCGGCCAAGGATCGAACCGTCTCGATGGTCTCCTCTTCGACGCCGCTTTTGACCCTTACATCCATGTCAGCAAGTGAAGTCATGTCCATCTCCCTCATGCGGCCCGGGCCCGGAATTTCCGGTATCGGGCCAGCCACG
>JBCCVK010000278.1:0-4015 GCA_039195495.1 Pseudomonadota bacterium | reverse complement strand
CGGATCCAGGGATTTGCCGATGCGGTGAGCCAGGCCGGCGCCGCCGTTGTCTTCGTCGAATACGACAACGCTCCGGAGGTCAAATATCCGCAAAACGACGAGCCGGCCTACGCTGCCACCGAATATGTTGCCGCACAGGCCGACACCCGGGCCGCGAAGGCCGCCATTTCCCAGGCGGCTTCCGAACCGAAAGCGGCAGTCGCAAAGTAAACCGATGCGGTCCGGCGGGATGTGGTTTTCGCCATACCCCGCGTCAACCCGGAGAAGCGCGAATGAAAGACCGTTCTCCAGTTCCCATTCATTGGCGCGACCGGACGTTGCGTCAGGCGTTTCGGGAAAGGGAATGATTCCGTAGGCTAGTCTATGCGGCACCTGTCCATTCCCTCGGGCTGACCGCACGCGCATGTCTGCCGGTCGGATCCGCGCTTCTCAGGTGACACGAACTTTAAATCCATCCAACCTCACGCACTGAAAGGACACGACAATGTCTGTAAACGTTCTCTACACCACCTCCGCGACGGCAACTGGCGGCCGGGACGGTCACGCACGCACCGAAGCCGGTAAATTTGAAGTCAGGCTCGGCACCCCCAAAGAGCTTGGCGGCAACGATCGGGGCAACAATCCCGAGCAGCTCTTTGCCGCCGGCTATGCGGCTTGTTTCCTGGGCGCCATGAAATTCGTCGCCTCCCAGGGCAACCATGCCAAAGTACCCGCCGATGCCTCGGTTTCCTCCACCGTTGGCATTGGCCCGCGCGCGGACAAGGGCTTTGGTCTGAAGGTCTCGCTCGTGATCAGCCTGCCCGGTGTCGAAGGCGAAGCCGCCGAACGCCTGGTGGCCGAAGCTGACACGATTTGCCCCTACTCTCACGCGGTTCGTGGCAACGTCGAGGTAGACATCAAAGTCGCATAAATCGCTTGATCGACGTCGGCTGCCGGGGGAAGAAAAAGAAATCTTTCCACTATCGTCCCTCTGGCACATAGCGTCGGCCCGAGCTTTTCAGGCGCCTTGCGTCTTCGCGTGTCCATGCGCCGTCACGCCGCCCGCCGCGGATCGGTTTTTCCACTGCCGGCGGCATGGACGGGTTCGCCCCTTCCCGGTATGAGCGGCCATGGGGATTATGCGAGCGGGCTGAATGATCCGGCACCCGTCTGCCGGATCGGTCCCGATCCCGGTATTCCCGGCGGTCTCGCCCGGCGCGGCTGCCGCCCGCACGGCATCCTGGGGGGACGGCCCGATCATGCGTGGCCCAGTCGCCGGTCGGCGTCGATCATCGCCTGGGGGCGCTCCGCCGGATCGCCATAGCCGCCGCCGCCTGGCGTCTTTACCCGTACGCGATCACCGGCCGCCATCGGAATGTCCTGCTCTTTCGACAGATGTTCCGGCGTATGCATCTTGCCGCCGCGCCAAACCTCGACCACGTTGGGTGAGCCGTCCTCGCCTCCCAAGGCGCCTTGCGGACCGAATCGACCGTGATCCATCACGAAGCTCGCCCGCGCCGATCCGCGCCTGAGTTCCACCTCGTAATCAAGCCCCAACCCGCCCCGGTGCTTACCGCGCCCGCCCGAGCCTTCACGTAGGGCGTAGCGGTGATACAGAACGGGGAAATTCTGCTCCATGATCTCTACCGGCGGAGCCTTCGAGATTCCGATGGTCGAACAGCCGTTCGCAAGCCCGTCGTGATCGGCATTGCCGCCATATCCGCCGCCGGACAACTGATACATTACGAAGTCCCGCCCCGAAGCGGGGTCGTGGCCGCCCAGCGCGAAATTGCCGCTTGTCCCTGCGGGCGCGGCGGTCACCCGCATAGGCAGGGCCTCGACAAGAGCGGCGAAGACCGCCTCGGCGATACGCTGGCTCACCTCTGCGGCGCAACCCGAAACGGGCCGGGGATATCGCGCGTCGAGAAAGGTGCCCGACGGCGGTCTGACCTCCAGCGGAACGAAGGCGCCGGCGCTTATCGGCACTTCGGGGAAGATGTGGCGCATGGCCAGGTAGACCGAGGAAAGCGTCGTTGCAAGCACCGAGTTCATCGGCCCCTGGCAGGGTGGGCTGCTCTCAGAGAAATCGAACACCAGATGTCCGGGCGTCTTCGTGATCGACAGACGGATGGCGAGCGGTTCGTTCACGACGCCGTCACTGTCGATCCAGGCGGTCGAGCGATAGGAACCGTTGGGGATTTCATCGATCGAAGCGCGCATCTGCGTCTCGGCCCGGCGGCGGAGCTCGGCGATTGCCTCGCGCACGGTGTCATCGCCGTATCGGTCGAGAAGCGCGTTCAACCGATCCTCGCCCACCGTCAGGGCGGCGGCCTGTGCCTTGACGTCCCCGATCCGCTGGTCCGCCACTCGAATGTTCGAACAGATGATGGAATAGATTTCCTCATCCATTACGCCTTCCTTGAAAAGCCGCACGGGCGGCAGGCGCAGCCCTTCCTGCTCCACCGACGTGGCCGCCGCGGAAAACCCTCCGGGCACCGCGCCGCCCGTATCCGGCCAGTGCCCCGTGTTGGAAAGCCAGCAGAAGATTTCGCCGGCGCGATAAAACGGCCGGGCAAACCGCACATCCATCAGATGCGTACCGCCCAGATAGGGATCGTTCACGATGTAGATGTCATCGGGTCGGGGGGCGGTCACACGACCTTCGGATATCATGTTGATGAGCGTGCGGGTCGAATGCTGCATCGTACCAACGAAAATCGGCAAGCCTCCGATCCCCTGGGCGATCAGCGAACCATCGTCAGCGGCGTAAATCCCGTCCGATCGGTCGTTCGCTTCGGCGATCACGGGAGAAAACGCCGCGCGGGAAAAACTGAGATCCATCTCGTCGCAAATCTGCTGGAGACCCGCCTGAACGACCGAAAGCGTAATCGGGTCGATGTTCATTCCGCGCCTCCGATGTGAATCGTCAGGTTACCGTCCGTCCCGCCGGTTATCCGGTCGCCGGGCGGGACGAGGATCGTCGTGTCGAACTGTTCAATCAGTGCCGGGCCTTCCAGCGTCACGTTCTCGGGTAAATGGTCCCGCCAATAAACCGGTGTTGGGCGGGTCTTCCCGTCGAAGATCGCATGCCGATAGGCGGCGGGAGCGGCCTTTCGCCGTCGTCCGCCCGGTACGATCAGACGGCCGAGGTCGATAGGCGCGCGCGTCCCGATGACCGAGCAGTTCAGATTGACGATCCGCGCCCGAATGTCCTTCAACTCCACTTTGAAGCGGTTCCAGTATACCGTCTCGAAGGATGCCGACAGGGTTTCGCGAGTGGGTGTTCCATCCTGCAGCGGCACGCGCACCACGTGGCTCTGGCCCAGAAACTGCATATCGACGCTGAACGCGTGGGCGAGGGTGCCGATCTGGATGTTCTCCCGCGCCAGCATCCTCGTACCCGCTGCGGCCTGTTCGGCGAAAATCGCATGTAATACGTCGACATCGACGGTGTCGAGCGGTTGGTTGACGGTGCGCACATAGTCGTGGCGCAGATCGGCGACGATGCAGCCGAGGGCGTTCGTGAGTCCGGGACGGGCCGGCACCAATACGCGCGGTATGCCCAGTTCGCGCGCCATTGGCGCGGCGTGCAAGGGTCCTGCGCCCCCGAACGCAAAAAACGCGAAATCGCGCGGATCTGCCCCCAGGGAAAGCGAAACCATGCGGATCGCACCCGCCATTTTGGCGTTGGCCACGCGAATGACCGCCTCTGCCGCCGTGACGGGATCGATACCGAGCGGTGCGCCCAACTCCCGTGCGAAGCGCTCTCGGACGGTGTTCAGCGTCACGCCGCCCCGAACCGCCAGCTTTTCGGGGTCAAGGCGCCCAAGAAGCAGATTCGCGTCCGAGATCGTGGGGCGCATGCCCCCCCGGCCGTAGCAGATCGGCCCCGGATCGGCGCCCGCGCTTTCCGGCCCGACCTCCAGAAGTCCCGCGGCATTCACCTTCGCGACCGAGCCGCCCCCTGCGCCGACTGTCCGCACATCGACCATGGGCAGGTGGATGGGCATGGCATATTCGATCTCGACCTCGTTCG
>JBCCVK010000277.1:0-4023 GCA_039195495.1 Pseudomonadota bacterium | reverse complement strand
CGCGCGCTGGGCGGCGGGGCGTTTGCCCTAATTGCTTGCCAAATGCCGCGATTAGGCGCAGGACATGAAACATGATCGCTTCCCAGACGTCCCCCCTGCGCGGCATCGCGCTGAAAGTCGCGGCGATCACGATCTTCACGGCGATGATGAGCCTGATCAAGGCGACCTCGGATTCGGTGCCGCCGGGTGAGGCGGTGTTTTTCCGCGCCGTCTTTTCGCTGCCCGTGTTGTTCGTCTGGCTGACTTGGCGGGGGGAGTTGGCGACCGGATTGCGTACCGGCCGCCCTCTCGGTCACGTGTTGCGCGGGGTGATGGGATCGATGGCGATGGGGCTGCGGTTCTTCGCGTTGGGTGTGCTGAACTTTTCAGAGGTCACCGCCATCGGTTTTGCGTCGCCCTTGCTTTTGGTCGTCTTCGCGGCGCTGTTTTTGGGCGAGCGGGTGCGGGCGTTCCGGATCATGACCGTGCTGATAGGGCTGATTGGCGTTCTGATCGTTCTCTGGCCCCGGCTGGATTTCGACCAGGTGGCCGGCGGGCTGGAAACCATGGCGGCGCTGGCGATGCTGGTCAGCGCTTCGACCGCCGCCCTGGCGCAGGTCTTCGTACGCAAACTCGTGGCGACCGAGACCACGGCGGCGATCGTCTTTTATTTCGCGCTCACGACTGCGGGCCTGTCCTTGCTGACCGCCCCGTTCTCGTGGGTTATGCCGACATGGGATGTGGCCGCGTTGCTGGTGATGGCGGGTCTTCTCGGGGGGATCGGGCAGATCTGTCTGACGACCTGCTATCGTCACGCGGATGCTTCGGTCGTGGCGCCATTCGATTATCTGGCGATGCTTCTGGCGCTGTGGATCGGTTATTTCGCTTTCGACGAGACGCCGACGGGAACGATGCTGGTGGGGGCGGGGATCGTGATCCTGGCGGGCGTGCTGATCATCTGGCGGGAGCATGTCCTGGGTCTGCGCCGCCGCGCATCGCGGGCGGTCAGCAATCCGACTCAGACCTGACGGCAGAGTCGACGGCCCCCCCGGTGATCGACAGCCCATCGATGATCCGATCGGCGCGGGAAAACGTATCTGCGGCGAGGCGGGCGTTCGGCAGGTCGTTCAATTCGATCTTGGCGCGGGCCTGAGCGGCGGGGATCCGATGCCGCCGCCAGCGATCGATCAGACGCCGTTCCAGGACGCTGATGGGCAGTTCGAGCGCCCAGCAGGCGTCCAGCAATGGGCGGATGCCGTCCCACCCGTCGCGATCGTGAAGCAGCCAGTTGCCTTCGACGATCAGCACACGGGTATCCGGACCGATTTCGATGGCCGCCGCCCGGGCGATTTCGATACTGCGGTCGAAAGCCGGGGCATAGAGTTGCGGTTCGATGCGCACGCGCCGCAAGAGCGTTGCAAGGCCGGCGACATCGAATGTATGGGGCGCGCCCTTGCGATGCCTGTGCCCGCGGGCGTCGAGTATTCGATCGTCCAGATGAAAGCCGTCCATGGGCAGGACCAGCGTGTCGGGGAGGGTGCGCGCCATCGCCGCGGCAAGGGTCGACTTGCCCGAAGCGGGCGCGCCGACCAGTCCCAGAAGGTAGCGGTTCGCCGAACCGTCATGGCGTATCGAGGCGCAAAGCTGCTGGAAATTCATGCGGATGGCACCGATCCCGTCTGTAAGGCCGCCATGGGATTTCATATGGACGCTATCCGATCCACGCGGGTAAGGCGATGTCGAAATGGGGTCGGCCGATCTTGTTTCGTCCGTGATTTCGGCTAACGTCCTTCATGTGCCGTGTTGCGGGCCGTTGCATTGGCGATGGGGCGGATCATTCCCGGTCCGAGTTTCCGGATCGCCGCGCTGCACGCCTTGACGGGCGCCGGTTCATGGGGCGGACGGGTCGTTTTCGCCGGGCTTGCGGCGGGCGCGCGACCCGGTCTTTCGACGGAAAGGGATGTGGACATGCGCGGCGGCATTTTTCCCCTGCTTTTGATTTGTGCGCTGGCTCCGGTCGAAACGGGCCGGGCCGGGCCGATGCCGCAACCGGTCACCAGGGCCGATTATCTTCCCGTCGACAAGGCGGAGGCGAAGCTGGCTCAGCTCTTGTTCTGGGATCCGATCCTGTCCGGGAATCGAAATATTTCCTGCTCGACCTGTCATCATCCGCGCTTCGGCACCGGCGACGGTGTTTCGTTGTCCCTTGGTGAAGGGGGGGGTCGGCCTTGGACCGGCGCGGTCCGCGAATCCCGCGAACATGCCTGAAAGGAGACTTGCCCGTCACTCTCAGACGCTGTTCAATCTGGGCGCCAGGGAGTTCACGGTTCTTTTCCATGACGGGCGTGTCGAGGCGGATCCGACCCGCGCGGGCGGCATTCGCACGCCGCTCGGGGATGACATGGCCGTGGGCTTCGCTTCGATCCTTTCGGCGCAAACCATGTTTCCCGTGCTCAGCGCGGATGAAATGGCCGGTCACTACGGCGAAAACGATGTCAGTCAGGCCATTCGTCAGGGCCGATTGACCGGTGACGGCGGTGCCTGGGATATCATCGCGAAGCGCGTCGCGGCCATTCCGGCGTATCGGAGCCGCTTCGAAGCGGTCTATCCCGACATCGCGGCGGGGCGGCCGATCGCGTTCGTGGATGTCGCGAATGCCATCGCGGCGTTCATCGCGTTGGAATGGCGTTCGGACGACAGCGCCTTCGACGCCTTTCGTAAGCGTTGCATCTGACCCCCATGACGGAGGCTTCTCGCGATACAATCGGGCCGCTATATTGGCCTTACGGCCAATATGAAGAAACAAAATATTGCTGTTTCGGCCCATGGACGAAGCCGCTCGCGCGGCAATTGCGCTTGTGGTTGGCGTTCTTCCTGCCAGCATACTTGGGCTCATTTTGAGAACTGAGCTTACCCCCTGACGATTGAGGTTTCTCAATCGAATAGGAGCTTCCCATGACGGAAGAGAAGATGAGCCCGCTGCGCGCGCGGATGGCGGCAGGCCAATGTGGGTCGTGTCAGCCTCTCCCAGCTCAAAGTGATGTCAGCGGTTGAGGCCTGCCGAACCGAAGCTCTCGGCGGGCATGTGGCCGCGTGCACCAAGTGCGATCACCACCACATCGCCTACAATTCCTGCAAGAACCGACACTGCCCCAAATGCCAGGGACCGGCGGCACGCGATTGGATGGAAGCTCGCGCGGAGGATCTGCTGCCGGTGGAATACTTCCATGTGGTCTTCACGATGCCCGCGCAGATCGCCTATTGGAACAAGCGAGCCGTCTACGGCCTGCTGTTCAAAGCCTCAGCGGAAACGGTGATGACAATCGCGGCGGCTCCAACGCGTATGGGCGCAAAAGTCGGCATGACCAGCGTCCTGCATACCTGGGGCTCGGCGCTGACACACCATCCGCATATCCACATGATCTTGCCGGGCGGCGGCTTGTCACCGGACGGTTCCAAGTGGGTGGCCTGCAAGCCCGGGTTCTTTCTGCATGTGCGCGTGCTGGCGCGGCTATTCCGACGCCTGTTCCTGGATGGACTGATGGCACTGCACCAAGCGGGAGAGCTTGCGTTCTTCGGTGATCTCGCTGGATTGGCCGAGCCCTGTGCCTTCGCCAAACGGCTCGCTCCATTCCGCAAATCCGAATGGGTGGTTTACGCCAAACCTCCTTTTGGCGGCCCAGAGGCTGTGCTGGCCTATCTGTCCCGGTACACCCATCGTGTTGCCATCTCGAACCATCGCCTCATCAGCGCCAATGCCGAGACCGTCGCGTTTCGATGGAAGAATTACAGCATCAAGTCCGGCGATCGGCAAAAGGTCATGCTTCTCGCCACGCCCGAGTTCATCCGCCGCTTCCTGATCCACGTCCCGCCCAATGGATTCCACCGCATCCGCCACTACGGTCTGCTGGCCAGCGGTGTCCGCAAGACCAGCCTTGCCAAGATCCCGTGCGCTGCTTTGTGTCCAGCCTCCAGAACAAGCGAAAATGCAGGACCCAGAGCCGAAGATCGTTCCTCTCACGCTACGGGAGCCATGCCCATGCT
>JBCCVK010000276.1:0-4036 GCA_039195495.1 Pseudomonadota bacterium | reverse complement strand
GTATATTCGAAACGCTGGCGGAAGAGTTGGGCCTGCCCGCGCCCGCTACCGTCGATCTGCGCGATCGGGCCGGCTGGACCGCAGACGACCGCCCGACCCTGCCCAAAATGTCCGCCCTGATCGCTGCGGCCATGCTGCCCGCCGTCCCGGCTGAAAAGACGATTGATGTGGTGTCCGCGGGCCTTTGCTTGATTCTCGGCCCCGCGGAAGTCGCGCTGGAGGCGGCGTGGCGGCTCAAGGATTACCTCAGCGTCACAGTTCTGTTGGAAGACGCGGTCGAGATCCCAGACACCCGCGATTTCGATGTGGTTGTCGGGCGCCTTCGCCGGGCCGCGGGCGCACTTGGGCAGTTCTCCGTGGTGATCGACCGATTGCAGCAGGTCGAACCGGGCGGACGCGGGGCGCTCGGCCTGACCGGGCCGCATGACGGGGGGCGGTCGGACTGCGACATCTTGCTGGATCTGCGGGGCGGGCAACCGCTCTTCCCCGCCCATGAAAAGCGCGAAGGCTATCTGCGCGCCGATCCCACCCACGCGCCCTCTGTCGCGGCGGCCGTCATGGCCGCCTCGCACCTGACCGGCACCTTCGAAAAGCCGCTTTATGTCCGGTTGGAGCCGCTTCTTTGCGCCCATTCCCGCGCTGAGCAAACAGGCTGCACGCGCTGCCTGGATCTTTGCCCGACCGGCGCCATCGTGCCGGCCGGCGAGCATGTGAGCATCGATCCGATGATCTGCGCAGGCTGCGGCGCGTGCTCGGCCGCCTGCCCGTCGGGTGCGGTCAGCTATGACGCCCCACCGGTGGATCTGACCATGCGGCAGGTGCAGACCTTGGCCAAAGCCTACCTCGACGCGGGCGGCACCGCCCCCCGGCTGTTGGTGCATGATACGCACGGGACCGAAATGATCCGTCTGTCTGCCCGGCACGGGCGCGGCTTGCCCGCAGATGTGATCCCGTTGGAAATGTCCGCCATCGGCGCCTTCGGCCATGCGGAAGCCGTGGCCGCCCTGGCCGCCGGCTTCGCCCATGCGACCCTGCTCCCCGGCCCCGGAGCCGATCGGAAGGCGCTGAAGGCGCAAATCGCCCTCGCCACGGCCATCGCGGGCGACGGTCGCGTGGCGCTGCTGGAGACACCAGATCCGGATGCCCTGTCCGACACACTCTACGAGGGCACGCCCCCCGCCCCGATCGCGCGACCCGTGCGCCCTATGGGCACACGCCGCCAGATCACACGCCAAGCCGCCCGGGCGCTACACCCGGACAGCGACATGCTCTCACTGCCCGACGGCGCTCCCTACGGATCGGTGCTGGTGGATACCGAGACCTGCACACTCTGCCTGTCCTGCGTTTCGCTTTGCCCAGCCGGCGCGCTCGGCGACAACCCGGACAAACCGCAACTCCGCTTTCAGGAGGATGCCTGCCTGCAATGCGGTCTCTGCGCCTCGATCTGCCCGGAGGATGCCATCACCTACAGGCCCCGCCTCGACCTGACCGAGGCCGCTCTGCGGCAGGAGGTGCTGAATGAGGAAGAACCCTTCGCCTGCATCGACTGCGGTGCGCTCTTCGGCTCCAAATCTGCAATCGACCGGATCACGGAAAAACTCACCGGTCATTCCATGTTCTCAGACCCCGACAAACTGAAAATGATTCAGATGTGCGACGATTGCCGGGTGAACGCGCAGTTCCATTCCGAGAACAATCCCCTTGCGGGGGGGAAGCGGCCGCGCCCCCGCACGACCGACGATTACCTTCACGTCTCGGATCGCAAGGATCACTGATGCTCCAGCGGACCGCCCAGATCCGCCGCCGGCAGGGCGGCGAGACAGGCCATCAGCACCTTCAGTTCGTCGAGGTCAAGCGCAACGGGCGCAACGGGCGACGGCCGGCCGATCGGAAAGGGATCGGTCCCCCCTGCGGTCCGAGTGAAGGCCGGATGCGGCTTCGGGATGTAGAAAGCGGAAAACCGCCCCTCCCAATCCGGCAGGGCGCGCAGAACGCCGAAAGAGGGGGTCGCGCCAGTGCCCCATCCACCCGTGGCCGCATCCACGGTGTGACGGCGCGCGCATTTCGTGCGGGAGATCTCGTGCCCCTCCCTCGCATCGCCGTCCTGCGCGGCCGCCCAACCCCCCTGCGCTTCCTTGCCCAGAAGAACAAAAGGCGGCGCGCCTTCAGGCGCGAAACCGGCTACGGCGCGTCGGCCCGCCTGCGATGTCGTCCGATCGGGCAGACGTTTGGTCCCGGGATGATCGGGGCTGCGCATGTGCATCTTCCAGATCCGCCGCGTCCCTTCGAACAGCGCGGGGCCTGTATTGCCAGGCGCCGGATCGGCGGCCTCCACCGTGGCGACCAGACCCGCCCGCATTTGGGTTTTCAGCGAAAAGCGCGTCGGGATGAATTTCAACAATCCGCCTTCCGCCGAGGCGGCAGGCGCATGAACCCGCGCCAGTCGGTCATCGACCCAAAGAAGCCCCGGCAAGCAGATCGGCATCGCCGTCGGCGCGCGCGGCCGTATAAAGCCAGACCAGGCGCCGGCGCGCCGATCCGTCAATCTCGACGAAAGGACCAGACAGATGAGCGATGATTTCAACATGTCGATGCGCAAATTCCTCAAACAGGTGGGCGTGACCTCGCAGCAGGCCATCGAAGACGCGATGCGGGATGCAGAGACCACCGGCAAGAGCTTTGCGGTCAAGGCGGTGATCACCATCGAAGAGCTTGGCATGACCCATGAGGTCGACGGCATCATTCAAGGACGGGACTGACGCGATTTGACCCTTGCCAGAGACACGATCACCAACGTCTTGAAACTTATCGCGGACCCGGTCGCGGGCGGCGACATCATGGCCAGCGGCATTGTCCGCGCGCTCAACGTGGACGGCGGCGCGGTGCGGTTCGTCATGGAAATCGCACCCTCGCACGCCCCGGCCTATGAAGCGGTGAAAGCGGAGGCGGAGGCGAAACTGAAGGCGATGGAGGGTGTGGAAAGCGTCTCCATCGTGATGACCGGCCACACCGCAATGGCCCCGCCGCCGGACCTGAAGCCGCAGCGCGCCGCGCCGCCCGAGGGCCCGAAGAAGATCCCCGGCGTGGACCGAATCGTGGCCATCGCCTCCGGCAAGGGCGGGGTGGGCAAATCCACGGTCTCAGCCAACCTCGCCTGCGCATTGGCGCAACAAGGGCGGCGCGTCGGTTTGCTCGACGCCGATGTCTATGGCCCCTCGCAGCCGCGGATGCTGGGTGTGTCCGGACGGCCGGCCAGTCCCGACGGCAAGATCATTCTACCCATGCGCAACCACGGGGTCACGATGATGTCCATCGGGCTGATGACCAACGAGGATCAGGCGGTCGTCTGGCGCGGGCCCATGCTGATGGGCGCGCTGCAACAGATGATGCTGCAGGTGCAGTGGGGGGCGCTGGACGTGCTGCTGGTGGACTTGCCCCCTGGCACCGGCGACGTGCAGATGACATTGGCGCAAAAAGCGCGGGTGGACGGGGCGATCATCGTCTCCACGCCGCAGGATGTGGCCCTTCTGGATGCCCGCAAGGGGATCGACATGTTCCAGCGACTGCATGTGCCGATCCTTGGGATGATCGAGAACATGAGCACTCACATCTGCTCCAACTGCGGGCACGAAGAACATGTTTTCGGCCATGGCGGGGTGGCGGCAGAGGCGGCAAGGCTGAACGTGCCGCTTCTGGCCGAAGTGCCGCTCGATCTACGGATCCGGCTTGCCGCGGACGGGGGCGCGCCGATCACGGTCAGCCAGCCCGACGGCGCACAGGCCAAAGTCTTTCGGGACGTCGCTGCAGAACTGGTGGAGCGGGGGTCCGCATGAGTGCCGAAACGCTCACCTTCCCGCCGCTGATGTGGGGGGAACCCGCGACGGACGAGGCGATCGGGCACGCGGCGCGGCGGGCGGCGGGCGGCTGCGATGCCGGGCTGATTTCTTATATATTGGGTGCGGATCGAGTCGAGGCAGCGCTGGTTTTCGCCCCCGAAGTTCCGCTGTCGAAGGCCATGGTGATGCTACCGCTCTGC
>JBCCVK010000275.1:0-4079 GCA_039195495.1 Pseudomonadota bacterium | reverse complement strand
GTCGCGGCCAGGATCAGGCTGATCAGGGGAACCAGAATCACATCGGCCCATTTCGGCATCTTTTCCATCAGCCGCCCTCCTCAACGACGCCGGCCATCAGCAGCCCCAATTCTTTCGTGTTGGTTTTCGCCGGATCACGCTCCCCCATGATGCGGCCGTCGAACATCACCGCGATGCGGTCGGACAACGACAGGATTTCATCCAGTTCCACCGACACCAGCAGGATCGCCTTTCCGCGATCGCGCAGGGCCACGATCTGCCGGTGAATGAATTCGATGGCGCCGATATCGACGCCGCGCGTCGGCTGTCCCACCAGAAGCAGGTCCGGGTTGCATTCCATTTCCCTCGCCAGTACGATTTTCTGCTGATTGCCGCCAGAGAAGCTCTTGACCGTCAGGTACGGATCGGGCGGACGGATATCGAACCGCTCCATTTTTTCCTCGGTGTCCTGGCTGATCGGCACCTTGTCCATCACCCATCGGTTTTTCTGATATTTTGGGTCGTGATGATATCCGAAGATGACATTCTCGCATGCCATGTAGTCCATGATCAGCCCTTCGCGCTGCCGGTCCTCCGGCACATGGGCAATCCCGCGCCTGCGCCGGGAGCGGCCGTTGCTGAGTTTTCCCCTCAGATCGATTTCTTGCCCGTTCAGGCGGATCAGGCCCGTTGCCGGCTGATACCCGCCAAGCACCGCCAGGAGCTCGGATTGTCCATTGCCCGCAACGCCGGCGATGCCGAGAATCTCACCCGCATGCGCCTTGAAATCGACGCCCTTCAGCCGTTCGACGCCTTTGGCGTCGGTCACGCGCAGATCCTCGACCTCCAGAACCGCCGGGCCGGGTTTGGCCGGGGTCTTGTCAACCTGAAGCAGCACCTTGCGGCCCACCATCAGCTCCGCCAATTGCTCCGGACTGGTCTGCGCGGTCTTGACGGTCGCCGTCATCTCGCCCCGTCGCATCACGCTGACCGTGTCGGTGACTTCCATGATCTCACGCAGCTTGTGGGTGATCAGGATGATCGTCTTTCCCTGATCGCGCAGGCCGCGAAGAATGCGAAACAGATGATCGGCCTCGGCCGGGGTCAGCACGCCGGTGGGTTCGTCCAGGATCAGGATATCCGCCCGCCGATAAAGCGCTTTTAGAATCTCGACCCGCTGTTGCATGCCGACGCCGACCTCCTCGATCGGGGCGTGCGGGTCCACATTCAGTTCATACTCCGCGGACAATTCGCGCAGTTGTTTTTCCGCCTTTGCCAGCGACGGACGCAGCAGGGGACCTTCCTCGGCGCCCAGAACAACGTTTTCGAGCACCGTGAAGTTTTCGACCAGTTTGAAATGCTGGAAGACCATGCCGATGCCAGCACCGATCGCGGCCTGGCTGTCGGGGATCTCGGTTCTTTCGCCGCCGATGAAGATTTCGCCCGAATCGGCCTTGTAAAAACCGTACAGGATCGACATCAGCGTCGATTTTCCGGCGCCGTTTTCACCGATGATCCCATGGATGGTGCCTTGCGCCACCTGGATGGAGATGTTCTTGTTGGCTTGCACGGGACCAAACGACTTGGATATGCCGCGCAGCTCGATGGCGAAAGGGGTGTCTGTCATGGAAATGTCCCAAACCGGAAAAGAGAGCCGCGCGTTCGAACGCGGCCCCCGATACCGCCTTCCAGCACCTAGAAGGTCACCGATGGGCAGCTTTCGTTCGACATGTAATCATGGACGGTGGTCTGACCGCTGATGATCGATGCTTTCGCGGCCTCGACCGCGGCGATCATCTTTTCGGTCACCAACGAGGCGTTGTGCTCGTCCATGGCGTAACCGACGCCCTCGTTGGCCAGGCCCATGACGTTCAGGCCGG
This sequence comes from Pseudomonadota bacterium, assembly GCA_039195495.1. Classification (GTDB taxonomy): domain Bacteria; phylum Pseudomonadota; class Alphaproteobacteria; order Rhodobacterales; family Rhodobacteraceae; genus JBCCVK01. Next base: position 2,220 of record JBCCVK010000275.1, on the reverse strand, counting down.
TTTCCAGGTCTGAGCCGTCGGTAAATGCCTCGAAAACGGCATTGTCGACGCGTTTCGTCATCGAGGTCAGAACCTTGCCGGGATGCTGGTGGTTTTGATTGCTGTCCACGCCTATCGACAAGATGTTCTCGTCCGCTGCGGTTTGTAGAACCCCCACGCCCGTGCCGCCAGCGGCCGCATAGACCACATCGGCGCCCTGGCTGATCTGCGCCTTGGTCAGTTCCGATCCCTTCACCGGATCGTTCCAAGCCGCCGGAGTGGTGCCGGTCATATTCATGATCACGCTGGTATCCGGGTTCACGGCCTTTACGCCCTGGACGTAGCCACAGGCGAATTTACGGATCAGCGGGATGTCCATTCCACCGATGAAACCCACCGTATCCGTTTTCGATGCCATCGCGGCCATCATACCAACGAGATAAGAGCCCTCGTGCTCGTTGAAAACCACCGAGCGCACGTTCGGCCGGTCGACCACCATGTCGATGATGACGAATGAGGTGTCGGGATAGTCGACGGCCACTTCTTCCAGCGTCGTCCCGAAAGCGAATCCCGCCATCACGATCGGGTTCAAGCCGGCTTCGGCGAAGCGACGCAGCGCCTGTTCACGCTGTGCCTCGTTTTGCAACTCGATCTCGCGAAACCTGCCGCCGGTTTTTTCGGACCAGCGTGTCGCGCCGTTGAATGCAGCCTCGTTGAAGGATTTATCGAATTTTCCGCCCAGATCGAAGATGATCGCCGGGTCGGCCAGCGCGGCGGTCGCGGAAAGTGCGATCGAGGCGGCGGCGCCGAGAAGTTTTTGCATCAGGGTCATGACACTCTCCCAGTTGTTGTGCCCGGGCCGGACGCGAAGTGGACCGGTCCCCGGCGATGAGCAGATCAAGAATGATCTCATCGATTAAGGCCGGAGCACCCGGAAAGGGTCAACCGCTTTTTGCATGAAGAACCAACTGGCGGGACCGGTTATCGGCTTCGAAGGGCCGCCGATCTCATGTCGCGGCGGGTATCAGCGATTTTCCAAGAAGGAGGGCGTCGACGCATTCTTCCTCGGTACTTAGGTAATATCCGGATCGACGTCCCGTCTGGCGAAACCCGCAACGGGCGTAGAGGGCGCGGGCGGCGGCGTTGTCCTCGGCGACTTCCAGAAAAGCCTCCGAAGCGCCCAGACATCGTGCCGTGCTCTCGAAAGCATCCAGAAGCCCGGTTCCGATGCCCTGGCGCCTGGCGGTCGGCGCGACGGCCAAGGTCAGCAATTCGACCTCATCCGCAATGGCGCGGCCCAGGACGAAGCCGCTTTCGCAGGTCTTCAGGAAAACGCCTTTGCAGGTCAGAAGGTCGGAGAATTCCTTGGCGCGCCAGGGGCGTGGCATGGAAAAGCAGCGCGCATGCAGCTTCGCCAGGGCTTCGGGCGTCATGGCAGAATCACGGGGGCGGGATCCGGCGCCGGCGTCGCACCGGCGCCACGAAGATAGAAAGGGGTTGGACGCGTCCCGGGGGCCGCCGCCCGTGTCATGGCGCACCGGGCGATGCCCCGTGCAAGGTTGGGCAGGCTGGGATCGTCGCGGTCCACGCGGGCAACGGCATGGGCGATCAGGAAGCGTTCAAACGCGGTTGCATCAAGGCGTTCCGGGGCGTGCGGGCCATCGAAGAGCTGAACGAAGACCCTGCCGCCCCGGGCATCGACCGTCACCATGAAAGGCTCGGCTCGATCGACGGCCAGAGCGTCGAAGGTGGATACACCATGCGCCGGGATACCCAGGGACAACGACAATCCCCGCGCGGCGGCTACGGAAATCCGGATGCCGGTAAAGTCGCCCGGGCCGACCCCCACGCCGATCCGCCTCACGTCACCGAAACCGGCGCCGCCTTCGGCGAGAACCGCGTCCAGCAGCGGCAACAGCCGTTCGCTCCGACCTCTGGATATGGGAAGCAGCCGTTCGGCCAGAACCCCTTTTTCCGAAACCAGAACGGCTGCGCAATGCGCCGCAGACGTGTCAAAGGCCAGAGTCAGGCCTTCAGACATCGACCGGGCGCACCTCGACGACTTCGGGAATATAATGACGCAGCAGGTTCTCGATCCCCATTTTCAATGTCAGGGTTGACGAGGGACAGCCCGCGCAGGCGCCTTGCATATGCAGATAGACGATGCCGCGATCGAAGCCGTGGAAGATGATGTCTCCGCCGTCCTGCGCAACGGCGGGACGTACGCGGGTATCGAGCAAT
>JBCCVK010000274.1:0-4097 GCA_039195495.1 Pseudomonadota bacterium | reverse complement strand
CTGATGGCGATCAAGGATGAGTACGAGGTCGCGCGCCTTCACCTCGATGCGTCCTTCAAAGACTGGATCGAAGAAGAGTTCGAGGGACCGATCAAGCTGAAATACCACCTCGCTCCTCCAATGCTCAACGTCTCGACGGACGGTCGCGGACGGCCAAAGAAACGAGAGTTTCGAGCTTGGATCCGCGGAATATTTCGAGGTCTGAACCGGGCACGCCGTCTCAGAGGTACATTCTTTGATCCGTTCCGCTTCCACAAGGATCGGCGTCTCGACCGAGACATCCTGCAATGGTTCGAGAACCTCCTGGTCGAGCTCCCCGGCGTCGCGACCGATCTCGGTGAGGAAGCGGTCCTCTCCGTCCTCGAGGCCCCCATGGACATCAGGGGCTATGGCCCAGTCCGCGAAGCCGCGGCAGGAAAGGTGCGGGCGCACGTGGAAGAGCTTCTGCACCCCAAAGTTACCCGATTGGCGCGCTGAAGACGTCGAGGCCGTAAGCAAGATGTTCGCCGCACTCGGTAAGGGGATTTCGCCGGCCCGCGGGCGCCCACGGATAATCCTCCTCGATCATGCCGACCGAAGAGCGCGGGAGGGGATTGAAGACACGGCTCCCGCCGAGCAATGGCGCGACGGTAAAAAACGCGTTCCGATGGACTATGGAATGGGTCACCAAGGGAACGGCCAGGGCGTTAGCGCCCATTCGACGAGGGCTTTCGCCGCCGCAAAGACTGCGCGCTATCATTTACGATGAACGTCTGTTTCCCTTGCCCCTGCGCAAGGATTCCGCGACCTCGGCGAAGGTCGGCTTTCCGCCGCGCATGTCGGCTGCTGTGGCATGCGCCGATGTCGTGGACGGACGCGGGTCCGCCCCCGGCCCGGGCGTCATCGAGAAAAAGCGCGCCAAACCGGAACCAAACGGGCAGGCGCAAGCAGGCAGCGACCGTATACACGGATCAACCAGCCGCCGGCATGGCACAGCAGCGTGTCAGGAAAAGCCTGAGGCGGCGAAGCGCCTTGCGCGTCCTGTCGTCGGGCCCAAGCATCAGTCCCCCGTGACTCATCTGATCCGACAGATGCAACTCGACCCGATCGCCAAGCCGCTCCTTGACCATGAGAATGCCATCGACGCGCACGCCTTTGTCGTTGGGATTGTGCTGCGCATAGACGGGCAAACCGGGCGGATTGCAGAAATCGGGGTAGCCGTATCCCCCGGTGAAAGAGGCCACGCCGCAAAGCCGCGGACGGGTGAGACCGATGCGGGGGGCCGTGAACGCCAAGTTGAAGGCGGTGATCGCGCCGGCGGAAGTGCCACCGACCACGATCCGGTCGGTCCATCCGAACTCGGCGGCGTGATCGTGCGCCCAGTTGAGAAAGGCCACGCTGTCCTCCAGCGCGGCGAACGCGGCAGGGCGGTTGAGGCCAGGCCGGAACAGGGGCTGCCAATGGGGCAGAATGGCCGCGCGTCCGGCGCGCGTCCTGTCCTCCAGATCTTCGTCCGTCGCGAAAAGCCTGTAGCCGGCGCTTGCCACCGCGACCCCCGCCGCCGCCAGGGCCGCCCCGATCCGATGTGCTTGGCGGTTGTCGTGTCTTCCGTATTTGAAAGAGCCCCCATGGTGCCACACCAAAAGCGGCGCCGCCGAGACAGGATATGGAAGATAGAGCATGGCGCATAACGAAACGCGTCCTCCGGCCAGAGGCGCGGTACGGTACCGAATGCCTTCGATATGCACATACCGCGCCGTCTCGGTCAGAGTGGCGCCATCGGGGATGGGGACCGGCCGGGTCACGTAAGCTCTTCGACGGCGACGACACCCCCAAGCGATTTGATCGCGCCCTTGATCTCCGACGAAACTGGATAATCCTCGTCGATGTGGATCTCGACTTCACCCGGCAGACCCGGATCGAGCAGACAGAAGACGATCGGACCCCTTCCCTTGCGTCCGTTTGCCCGTTTTGCCCGATCCAGCACGCCCGCGACCGAGGGGACGGCGTCGATCTGATTGACGAAGACGCGCAGACCGGCGCCGGCCATGTCGGCCACGGCCGTTTCGATGGGCGTCACGGAGCGGCAAAGCAGTTTGAGCTGCTCCGCTTCCATTGTCGCCTCGGCCGTCACCATGACCTTCGAGCCGACCTCGAGATGGCCGCGGGATTTTTCCACCACATCGGCGAATATCGTGACCTCATACTGTCCGGTCGGATCCGACATCTGAACGAAGGCGAAGCGGTTGCCGCGCGCGGACTTGCGTTCTCGACGGCCTGAAACGACACCCGCCATCTTGGCCACGGTGGGCGCGCGCTCGACGGTCCTGGTGACTTCTTCCAGGGTCATCACGCCCTTGCGCCTGAGCAGGGACATGTAATCGTCCAGAGGGTGGCCGGAAAGGTAAAAGCCGACGGCCGCATGTTCCTCGGTCAGACGTTCCGCAATCGACCAGTCCTCGACCGAACTGAGGCGCGGCTCCGGCAGATCATCGCCCGTCTCGCCGAAAAGCGAGACTTGGCTCGAGTTGCGCTGATCGTGGATTGCCGCCGAGTAATTCATCAAAGCGTCGAGACTGTCGAGGATACGGCGCCGGTTCGGATCGAGCTGATCGAAGGCGCCGGCGCGGATCAGCATCTCCATCGGACGCTTGGCGATGCGCCTGAGATCCACCCGGCGGGCGAAGTCGAAGAGATTGACGAAGGCTTTGCCCTCGCGCGCCTCAACCACCAGCCGCATGGCATCCATGCCCACGTTCTTGAGCGCGCCAAGCGCATATACGATCCTGCCGTCCTTGACGCTGAACGCGTCTTGCGAGCGGTTCACGCAGGGTGGCACGATGTCGATATTCAGCCCGCGCCGCACCTCCTCGGCATAGACGCTGAGCTTGTCGGTGAGATGAAGATCGCAGTTCATGACGCCGGCCATGAACTCCATCGGGTGGTTCGCCTTCAGCCAGGCCGTTTGATAGCTGAGCACCGCATAAGCCGCGGCGTGCGATTTGTTGAAACCGTAATTGGCGAATTTATCCAGAAGATTCCATATCTCGGTCGCCTTCGCCGCATCCACGCCGTTTTCGGCCGCGCCTTTGAGAAATTTGGGCTTTTCGGCATCCATCGCCGCTTGGATTTTCTTTCCCATCGCCCGGCGCAACAGATCCGCGCCACCCAGGGAATAGCCCGCCATTTCCTGCGCGATCTGCATCACCTGTTCCTGATAGACGATGATGCCTTGCGTCTCGTCGAGAATGCGGTCGATGAGAGGATGCAGGTTTTCGCGTTCGCTGAGACCGTTCTTTACCTCGCAGTATTTGGGAATGTTTTCCATCGGGCCGGGACGGTAAAGCGCCACCAGCGCGATGATATCCTCGATACAGGTGGGCTTCATGCGCTTGAGCGCGTCCATCATGCCCGAACTCTCCACCTGGAACACGGCCACGGTATGGGCCTTGGCATAAAGCTCGTAGGTCTTTTCGTCATCGAGCGGGATCGCGCCGATATCGATCTCAATTCCGCGCCGTTGCAAGAGTTCCAAGGCATTTTGAATGACGGTCAGCGTTTTCAGACCCAGAAAATCAAACTTGACCAGACCCGCCCGTTCGACCCATTTCATGTTGAACTGGGTGGCCGGCATCTCGGAGCGCGGATCCTGATAGAGTGGGACCAACTCGTCCAGCGGGCGGTCCCCGATCACCACACCCGCGGCATGGGTGGAGGCATTCCGCAAAAGCCCCTCGATCTGGCGGCCATAGGTCAGCAGACGATCGACCACCTCTTCCTCGTGCATGGCCGCGCGCAGGCGCGGTTCGTCTTTCAGCGCTTTTTCGATACTGACGGGTTTGACCCCTTCGACCGGGATCATCTTGCTGAGCCGGTCGACCTGGCCGTAAGGCATCTGCAGCACGCGGCCCACGTCGCGCACCGCCGCCTTCGACAACAGGGCGCCGAAGGTGATGATCTGCCCCACCTTGTCACGGCCGTACTTCTCCTGCACGTGGCGGATCACCTCTTCGCGCCGCTCCATGCAGAAATCTATGTCGAAATCCGGCATCGAGACCCGATCGGGGTTCAGAAAGCGCTCGAAAAGCAACGAGTATCGCAAGGGATCGAGATCGGTG
>JBCCVK010000273.1:0-4140 GCA_039195495.1 Pseudomonadota bacterium | reverse complement strand
GTTCCTGCAGGTTGTGGCTTTCACCGGGGATGTAGCTGATCACCTCGAACCCGTTCGTGAGGCGCACCTTGGCCACTTTCCGCATGGCCGAGTTCGGCTTCTTCGGCGTCGTGGTGTAGACACGGGTACAGACGCCGCGTTTCTGCGGACAGCTTTCCAGGTGCTGGGACTTGGAACGTTTTATCTTGGGCCGCCGCGGTTTGCGGATCAACTGTTGAATCGTTGGCATTCCGGTTCATTCCCGTCTAGCAACACATGTTCATCTCGGTGCGCATCCAGATGCGCGGATCGAAAGGCGTTTCGTGCGTTCGAAAACACGAAACACCGCCTGCGTCCCTTCATTTACAGGAGCGACGCGGTGGAATTCCAGAGGATCGGGGCGGGTGCCCGGATCATGACAACTCAGGTTTTGGCGCCCCGGGCACGTGGACGAAACCCCGCACGCGAGTGGGCGCTCTATAAGAGGAGTCGAAGAGAGTGTCAACAGGCTCCGATCAGACCCGAACGGGCCGCCGCAACCCTCGCACCCCTGAAAAACATAAACGGCCCGGGATCGACGACGAGGTCGGCACCAAGCACGGTCAGCCGGCGGCTTGGCCGGTCACCTGGACCCCGCATTCCAGGGGTCGACGCCCGGAGTAAGGAAGTCCATCGGAAAGGCGCGATGAACCCGCCCCCGCCCGAGCACATCATCATTGCGCCGATGATGTCGGCGCAGCGTCGGGGAAAACCACCCCGACGCCAGGGACCGCGGCGGTCGCGGGAAGCAATTCACGATCGAGGCCGGTACGGCCAGTGAGGGGCCGGAGGCGACGCCTCGCCCACGGCTTCCGGACGCTGCCGGCACAACCGGCCATCAGGGATCAAGGCCGCACAAAACGACGCGGCCCTGATTCCCGGCACGGAAGGCTCCGATCATTCCTCGCGGCTTTCCGGGACATTGGCGATGCCGAAAGCCTCCTCGATCGCCGGGGCGGCCAGCGCAACGGCCTGTTCGGCCTCGGTCCGGCGCTGTTCGATGACCTTCTGATCCCGCTCGGCGGCGATGTGGCGCACGCGCTGCGTGGCGCCCCCGGTACCAGCCGGGATCAAACGGCCCACGATCACGTTTTCCTTCAGACCGACCAGCTTGTCGCGCTTGCCTTGAACCGACGCTTCGGTGAGCACCTTGGTGGTCTCCTGAAACGAGGCGGCCGAAATGAAACTGCGGGTCTGAAGCGACGCTTTGGTGATGCCCAGCAGAATCGGCTCGCCCTGCGCCGGACGGCCGCCTTTGTCGATCGCCTTCTCGTTGGCCGCGTCGAACTGCGCCTTATCGACATGCTCGCCTTTCAGCAGCGTGGTATCGCCACTGTCGGAGATCTCCCACTTTTGCAGCATCTGACGCACGATCACCTCGACATGTTTGTCATTGATCTTCACGCCCTGCAAACGATAGACATCCTGCACTTCGTCGATCATGTAATTGGCCAATGCCTCGACCCCGAGGATCGACAATATGTCATGCGGCGCCGGATTCCCGTCCATGATGTAATCGCCTTTTTGAACGAAATCCCCTTCGGCGACCGGAATGTGCTTGCCCTTGGGCACCATGTATTCGACGGGTTCCAGCGTCTCGTCCGCGGGTTCGATCGCGATACGGCGTTTGTTCTTATAGTCGCGCCCGAACCGGACATAACCATCGATTTCGGCGATAATGGCGTGGTCCTTGGGCCGGCGCGCCTCGAACAGTTCCGCCACCCGCGGCAGACCGCCGGTGATGTCCTTGGTCTTGGCGCCTTCACGGGGAATGCGCGCGATCACGTCCCCGGCCTTGATTTCCTGCCCGTCCTCGACCGACAGAATTGCGTCCACCGACATCGGATAAGTCACCGGCTTGCCCGTCTCGTTGCGGACAGGCTTGCCGTCCGGTCCGGCAACCAGGATTTCCGGCTTCAATTCGTTGCCTTTGGGCGCGGCGCGCCAGTCGGACACGATCTTCTGCGTCATGCCGGTGGCCTCGTCCGTGTCCTCGCGCACCGAAATGCCGCTGATCAGATCGGCGAATCTGGTGATGCCCGCCTTTTCGGCAATGATCGGCAAGGTGTAGGGATCCCACTCGAACAGCTTGTCGCCACGGGCAATCCCCTGCCCGTCCTCGACGAACAGCTTGGATCCGTAACCGATCTTGTAATTCGCCCGCTCGCCGTTCTCGTCCATGATCGCCAGGGCCATGTTCCGAGCCATGACGATCCGTTCGCCACTGGCGTTTTCCAGAACGTTCGCGTTGCGATACACGATCTTGCCGGGCTGGCCGGCCTCTTGAAACGACTGCTGGCCGCCCTGCGCGATCCCGCCGATGTGGAAGGTCCGCATCGTCAACTGCGTGCCGGGCTCACCGATCGACTGCGCCGCAATGATACCGACGGCCTCGCCGACATTCACCATGGTGCCACGCGCCAGATCGCGCCCATAGCACATGGCGCAAACCCCCTCTTCCGCCTCGCAGGTCAAGGGGCTGCGGATGCGCATTCTCTGAATGCCCGCGGCCTCGATATTGTCGGCCTTGCGCTCGTCGATCAGTTCGTTTCGGGCGACCAGGACCTCATCGGTGCCGGGCACCATCACATCCTCGCCTGCGACGCGGCCCAGAATACGCTCGCTCAAAGTCGCCACGACCTCGCCGTCGTTCACCGCCGCCTCGGCCGTGATCGACTGCTCGGTGCCGCAATCCTTGATTCGCACGATGCAATCCTGCGCGACATCCACCAATCGCCGGGTCAGGTAGCCGGAGTTCGCGGTCTTGAGCGCGGTGTCGGCCAGCCCCTTTCGGGCACCATGCGTCGAGTTGAAATACTCGAGCACGGTCAGACCTTCCTTGAAGTTCGAGATGATCGGCGTTTCGATGATCTCGCCCGACGGCTTGGCCATCAGGCCACGCATCCCGCCCAACTGTTTCATCTGGGCCGGCGATCCACGCGCGCCGGAATGCGACATCATGTAAACCGAGTTCGGCTCCACCTCGGCGCCCGCATCGTCGAGGCGCATCGCCGAGATTTCACTCATCATCGCGGCGGCGACTTCATCGGAGCATTTCGACCAGGCATCCACAACCTTGTTGTATTTTTCGCCCTGGGTGATCAGCCCGTCCATATATTGCTGTTCGAACTCCTTGACCTGACCGCGCACGTCGTCGACGATTTTCCACTTGGCCTCGGGGATCAGCATGTCGTCCTTACCGAATGAGATACCCGCCTTGAAAGCCTCGCGAAAGCCCATCGACATGATCTGATCGCAGAAAATCACCGACTCCTTCTGACCGCAGTAGCGATAGACCGTATCGATCACCTGCTGCACCTCCTTCTTGCGCAGCAGACGATTCACCAGCTCGAAGGGGGCTTTGGCGTTCAACGGCAAGAGAGCGCCCAGCCTGATCCGGCCGGGGGTCGTTTCAAAACGCTTGAAGATCTCGTTGCCTTCCTCGTCGATCTGCCTGATTCGGGCCCGAATCCTGGCATGCAGATGCACCTCGCCCGCGTCCAGGGCATGCTGGACTTCGTCCACATCGGCGAAAACCATGCCTTCGCCCGGCATGCCCGCCCGCTCCAGCGTGATGTAGTAAAGTCCGAGGATCATATCTTGCGAAGGCACGATGATCGGCGCGCCGTTGGCAGGCGACAGCACGTTGTTGGTCGACATCATGAGCACACGCGCCTCGAGTTGGGCCTCGAGGCTCAGCGGCACGTGCACGGCCATCTGGTCGCCGTCGAAATCGGCATTGAACGCGGAACAGACCAGCGGGTGCAACTGGATCGCCTTACCCTCGATCAACACCGGTTCGAATGCCTGGATGCCCAGGCGATGCAATGTCGGCGCGCGATTCAGCATCACCGGATGTTCGCGGATGACCTCGTCCAGAATGTCCCAAACCTCGGGACGCTCCTTTTCGACCAGCTTCTTGGCCTGTTTCACCGTGCTGGAAAGCCCCTTGGCCTCCAGCCGCGAATAGATGAACGGCTTGAACAGTTCCAGCGCCATTTTCTTGGGAAGGCCGCATTGATGCAGCTTCAACTCCGGCCCCGTCACGATGACCGAACGTCCCGAGAAATCGACGCGTTTTCCCAAAAGGTTCTGACGGAAACGACCCTGCTTGCCCTTCAG
>JBCCVK010000272.1:0-4156 GCA_039195495.1 Pseudomonadota bacterium | reverse complement strand
CTCCCTGGCCGTCCTGGCCTAGGCCAGGACGGCCAGGGAGGGCGGCATGTACATTCTGATCTGGATCGGGACGACGGTTTCCATGCTTGGGCTCGCAGGGCTCGCGACCTGTATCGTGATCGTCGCAAGAGCGAAACGCGCAGGGTTGGATGACGCCCGGATGCGCGCCAGGCTGCAAAAGGTTGTGGCGCTGAATCTCGGCGCGCTCATGGTTTCGGCCTTGGGGTTGATGCTGGTGGTCGTCGGGATCGTGACGGCCTGATCACGGCCCGCGCGCCCATGGGACGCTCCGACACGATTTCCCGGGCCGCCGGCAAGCGTGGGCCGGGCCCGTGCCGGAAGCGGCGACGGAACGCGGACGAATCAAGCTCCTTGTGCGATTTCCCGGGCGGTCCGGGCCAGGAAGGGAACGACGCGGCTGTATCGTCTTGCGGTTTCCGGGTTCGACGCGTTGCCGTCATGGGCGCGCCGCACGACGCCTTCGAGGATCGCCGCCAGGCGAAAGAACGAGAATACCAGATAGAACGGCCAATTGGATATGGCGCCGATGCCGCGCCTTTCGCAGTATCGCGCCACGTAATCGTCTTCGGTCGGCAGGCCGGTTTCGCCGCGCTCGACGCCTGCAAGCCCCTTCATACCATCACGATTGGGCAGTCGCCACTGCATGCATTGATAGGCCAGATCGGCAAGGGGATGCCCAAGCGTGCTGAGTTCCCAATCCAAAAGACCGATCACATCCTCCCGATCGCAGGCAAAGATCATGTTGTCGATACGATAATCGCCATGAACCAGCGCGACCTGTCCATCGTCCTCGGGCATGTGCCTGGCAAGCCAGCCGATTAGAAAGATCACATCGGCATCCGGCCGCAGCGCCGAGGCGTGATACTGTTCCGTCCAGCGCTTCGTTTGGCGTTGAAAATAGTTGCCGGGCCTGCCGAAATCCGAAAGCCCCAGGGATGCGACCTCGACCGAGTGCAGCGCGACCAGCGTATCGCACATCGCGTCGTAAACGCCTCCGCGCCGCGCCGCCTCCAGATCGGGCAAGGCGGGATCCCAGAAAATGCGACCTTCCAGGAACCGCATCACCAGAAAGGACCGCCCGAACGGCGAGGCGTCGTCGTCGGCGAAATGCAGAACCTCGGGCACGGGAACAGCCGTGCCCGCCAGGGCCTTCATCACCCGATATTCCCGATCCACCCGATGCGCCGACTTCAAAAGCCGCCCGGGCGGCTTGGTGCGCAAGACATAGACACCATCCTGCGCGACCAGTTTGTAAGTGGGATTCGACTGCCCCGTGCCGAACTTCTCCACATGCGTCAGGCCCCGGAAACCAGGAACCACCCTTTCCAGATAAGCGCCCAGCGCCGCGTCGGTGATCTTCAATCCTTCCATGACCTCATAAAAGACCCCAAGATCGCCCATTGCAAGCCATCGCTCCCCATGCTTCCCTCGCATCGTTCGGTAAGGGAAGGAACATGCGGGCAATGAACCTTGGAATCACCACCCGACTGAGACCGCTGCTGGACCAGGTGCGCGCGATGATCCGCGACGAAATCGCGCCGTTGGACGAGGTGTTTCTGGCCGAGGTCGGCAGGCACGGGAATCGCTGGACCTTCACGGCCCGGCAGACGGAAATCCTGGAAGGGCTGAAGGCCAGAGCGAAAGAACGCGGCCTTTGGAATTTCTGGAACACGCTCGCCGGTGAGGGTCTGACCACGGTGGAATATGCCTATCTGGCCGAAGAGATGGGCAAGAGCCATCTTGCGGCCGAGGTTTTCAACTGCAATGCGCCCGATACCGGAAACATGGAAGTGTTCGCGCGTTATGGCTCCGAGGCCATGAAGACGCGGTGGCTGACGCCATTGATGGAGGGAGAAATCCGTTCCGCTTATCTGATGACGGAGCCGCAGGTCGCTTCGTCGGACGCCACCAACATTTCGATGCTTTGCACGCGCGATGGCGATCACTACGTTCTGAACGGCGAGAAATGGTGGGCGAGCGGGGCCGGGGATCCACGCTGCGCGGTTTATCTGGTCATGGTGCGCACGGCGACCGAAGGGCCCAGACATAAACGACACTCGATGATCGCCGTCGACTCCCGGACACCGGGGATCGAGAAACTGCGCGCGATGGAGGTCTATGGTCACGACGATGCGCCACACGGACATTTGCACATCCGCTTCACCGACGTGCGCGTGCCGGTCGAAAACATGCTGCTGGGCGAAGGGCGCGGCTTCGAGATAGCGCAGGGTCGCCTTGGGCCGGGGCGCATTCATCATTGCATGCGCGCGCTCGGTCAGGCGGAAAAGGCCCTGGAGCTGATGTGTCGCCGATCGATGGCGCGCGAGGCTTTCGGCAAGCCACTGGCGCAACTGGGCGCGAATTTCGACATCATCGCCGAGGCGCGGATCGAGATCGAGCAGGCCCGCCTGCTTTGTCTCAAGACCGCCTGGATGATGGACCAGGGCGACCCGCGTGCCGCGGCGTCGTGGATCAGCGCGATCAAGGTGAAAGCCCCGGCCGTGGCATTGAAGGTGACCGATCAGGCGGTGCAGATGTTCGGGGCCGAGGGGATCAGCCAGGATACGCCGCTTGCGCGGCAATGGCTTCGCCTGCGAACGCTCCGCCTGGCGGACGGACCGGATGCCGTACATCGCCGCCAGGTCGCGCGGGCTGAGCTTGGACGCTACACCCAGAGCGTCGGTTAGCGGCCACCGTCCGAGGCGGGTGGCGTATTCACGCCATGCGAGGAATTCGACCGTTCTCCGGACCTTTCGAGGGTGGCATTCCGGTTCCTTTCGGCCTTTGATCCCTATCCGCGATGCCTGATATGCGACGGATGCCGGACACTTGCCGCACCGATGCGGCATCCAAGCCGACCAAGCGCCAAAACATCCGACCGACACCGCGCCCGCCGCATGTCGTCTAGCCGATGTTCCGGCGGGGCGGCGGCCCCGTAAAGCCAATGGCCGCCTGGAAAGGCGTGAAGCGCGCGTCGTCCGGCCCATGATGCCCGCCATATCGTATCCGGCGCGCCATCGGCGGTCTCAAATGGCGTGAATTGCATGAAATCGGCGGGTTTAATGTCTGTCGAGGCAATAAAGCCGCGCGCCTTCGACACGGGCGGCACATTTTCGCGCGGCGGCGGGACGCGCCATCGGACTTCAGAACGTCTGACCGATCGGCACCGCCTGCCCCGTGGCCGCCGACCGTTGGGCGGCCAGCCCCATCATCACCGCCATCGCGCCATCGTGCAGATCGACCTCGACCCGTCCCATGCCGCGCACCACCTCCAGAAACCTGATGTGCTGATAATAGGTCGAACCATTGTGATCACCCGCCTCCAGAAGCATAGGGTCGACCGGAATGTTCAGTTCGCGTGGACCGACAGGCCGGCGGGGACTTTCGATCAGCTTCGGTGTCGGTGCCGGACCCAGATCGCGATTCCAGAACCGCGTCGGTCCCGGCACGAAACATTCCAGCTTGCCCTCCGGCCCCACCGCCAAGATCTCTTCCTGGTATCGGCCGCCTTCGGCGAACATGCACAAATCCAGCATCCCGCGGGCGCCGTTGGCGAAATCGATGACGACATAAGCATTGTCCCAGACATCCGGAACCCGGCCTTCGTAGCGTTCATTCAAATGGTTTTCGTCCTGACCGGCAGATGCCATGACCCGCACCGGATCGCTGCCCAGCACGTGACGCATCAGATCGAAATGATGGCAGCATTTCTCGACCAGGGTGCCGCCGCTATATTTGGCGAACCGGTTCCAGTTGCCGATCTTGGGCAGAAATGGAAAGCGATGTTCACGGATCGTCATCATCCTGATGCCGCCCGTGACGTGAGCGACGCGCTCGATGAATGCCGTCACGGGGGGCATATACCGATATTCCATCGCCACCCAGACCGGCGCGGCATGGGTCTTGGCCAGTCTCTCGACGCGCGCCGCATCCTCCTGTGTCGTATAAAGCGGCTTCTCGCATAGAATCGGCACCTGCGCCTTGGCTGAGATCTGCTCCAGCTGATCCACGTGCAGATAATTGGGACTGGCGAGAAGGATACAGTCGAAATCGTTCCGGACCAGCAGCGCCTCCAACGTTTCGACGATGGCCGCCTTTGGCGCCAACGCGCCGGCGACCGAACGCATCGCCGCGT
>JBCCVK010000271.1:0-4156 GCA_039195495.1 Pseudomonadota bacterium | reverse complement strand
GCCATCAGGGGAAAGCTGTCCATCCCGTTGTAGAGGTTGCGATAGAGAAGAACGATGTCGCGTTCCTGGCCGTTCATCCACAAAAGGATGCCCGGAGCGGCGATCATGGCGAAGAAGACCGGGACGCCGACGAAGAGAAACAGCAGGAAGACCGGGAGAAACCATAAAAGCATCAGTCCGCTCCAACCCCTTCGCCCGGCAGCGGTTCAAGCCGCCTTTTCCCGCCCAGTAACGTGATGAGCGACCGCAGCATCAATTCGATATTCACGAGATTCAGCAGAAGGAAACCCACCAGGATCGACCCCATCATCCAACTGCGTGGAACGCGCAACCAGGTCTCGAAGGTCAGACTGGTTGGAACGTAAAGCGACGCGGTCGCGAATCTTCCGCCGAATCCCGTGACTTCGGCCCAACCGATCTGAGCCGCGCGGATCAAGACCATCATCGCAATGGATAAGAGAACGAGCGTCACAAACGCAGCCACGCGGGTACTCAACATCCGTACCGCCATGTCGATGGCCACGAAGCCGCCATGGCGATAGCCGAGCGGCGCGATAAGCCCCGTCATCCACAACATGAAGAAGCGGGCAGCTTCGTCCGGCCAGGGCAAGGCGTTGCCGAGGACGTAGCGATAGAAGATCTGGATCAGAATCGCCATTACCATGACGGCGAGACAGATGATGGCAAACCAGCGTCCAGCGCTCAGAAGCGCCTGGTTAAGTCTTTGCAAGGGCCATAACAGCCCCAAAAGCAGCGCCATGAGCGCCTCCCCTCCCCTTGCTGACCCTGCCGCCGTTCAATCGTCGGCTTGGGCAAAACAACCGTACCGGCCACTCGAAAAAATCAGGGGGTCCCCTGCGCCCATCATGGCACGAAAGACGCGTCCGACAACAATCAAATGATCCCCGGCGTCGTAAGCGACCTCCAGCTCACACTCGAATCGGGCCAGACATCCTTCGATCAGCGGTGTCTCCTCCACGCCCCGCGTCACGTCGAGCCCGTCGAACGCGGCCCATTGCCGGGCGAAGCCGGCAGCGATGCGATCTTGTCCGCACGACAGGACGTGGATCGCAAAGTGGCGTGCGTTTTCGAAATATTTATAGCGCGAGGACGCTTTGGCCGGCGACCAGAGCACCAGCGGCGGCTCCAGCGACACGCTGGCGAAGCTGTTGGCGGTGATCCCAATCGGGCCATCTCGGGTCATGGTGGTCACGACCGTCACGCCGGTTGCGAACTGACCCAAAGCATCCCGGAAGGCACGAGACGTTTCGGGCCCCGGTTTGAATGTCGTCATCAGGGAAGCTCCTTGCACACCCATTTACGGCACCTCTCGTCCCAAGGCGTGAGTATACAGATCGAACCAGGTTTCGCGATCCATCTTGATCCGGGCCGCGTTGCCGATGCGTTCGATCCGGGCGGGGTCGTTGGTGCCCATTACCGGTATGATCCGGGCCGGGTGATGCAAGAGCCAGCCGACGGCGACCGCGCTCTCGTCGACGTTCCATCGTTCGCCCACCTCGCGGAGCGCGATACGCAATTCCTTGCCCGCATGCGAGAAAAGGGAACCGCCGCCAAGTGGCGACCAAGCCATCGGCGGAATATTCCGTTCCTGCAGGAAGGCGATGTCGCCATTGGTGAGGCCCCGATGCGCGACGAGCGATACTTCGATCTGGTTGGTCACAAGCGGCGTTTCCATCGCCGATTGCAGCAACATCCAATCGTGAGGTCGGAAATTCGACACGCCCACGGCCTTGACCTTGCCCGAGGCCACGACGGAGTCCAGCGCCGCGCCGGTCTCGCGATGGTCCATCAATGGATCGGGGCGGTGTATCAGCAATACGTCGACCGCATCGATTCCCATCAGCCGCAGCGAATGGTCGACCGAAGCCTCGATATGCGTCCTGGTGGTGTCGTAATGCTTCACCCGTGCCGAAGCGTAGCGGCCTGCGGGCGCCACGATGCCGCATTTCGTCACGATCTCGATCCGGTCCTTCAGAGCGGGGGCGGCGCGCAGGGCGTTGCCCAGGATCTCTTCCGCCGCGTAACCGCCGTAGATATCCGCCTGATCCATCGTGGTGACGCCCTGCGCCAGACACGCCTCGATCTTGGCCTGCACATGGGCGGGGGACGTGTTCGGATCATCGCCCAGACGCCACATGCCATAGGCGATGCGACTCAATTCACCGCCGCCGAGCAGTTTCACACGTTCCATCGCATCAGCCATCAAACGCGCGCTCCATGGCCCAGCGGCGTGGCCGGGGTCTCGGCCGGTATGCGGCCGCATTCATGCGGCAGAGAGCAGGTTTTCAACGCGGGCATCACCAAGCGGCCGAAATGCCTGCATTCGTCGATATGCGGATAGCCCGAGAAGATAAAAGCACGGATGCCCATTTTCTTGTAATCCTCGATTTGGGTCAGGATTTGATCCGCCGAGCCGACCAGCGCCGCCCCGCAGCCCGAGCGGGCACGCCCGATGCCGGTCCAGAGATTCGGTTCGACATAGCCATATTTGTCGGACAATTCCCGCGCCCGTGCCTGATGCGCCACTCCAAGCGAGGTCGAATCATGCGCCCGCTCGCGGATCAATCTGCCGTATTCGTCATCGAGCTTGGAGACGATGTGATCGGCATATTCGCGCGCCTCTTTTTCCGTGTCGCGCACGATCATATGAACGCGCAGGCCGTAATCCAGGGTCCGCCCGTATTTCTCGGCCACTCGATTGACGTCCTTCATCCGCTGCGCAAGATTTTCCCTGGGTTCGGGCCACATCAGGTAGACGTCGCAGTGCTGTCCGCAAAGTTCCAGCGCGGCGGGAGAATAGCCACCGAAGTAAAGCAGCGGCCCCCCATTTTGCTGATATGGTTTTGCAGGGTCAGTCCAGATGTCCTTGAACCGGTAGATTTCGCCTTCGTAATCGATTCTGTCCCGGGTCCAAGCCTGTTTGAGGATCTCGACGACCTCGCGGGAACGCTGATACCGAAAGCCGCTTTCCGCGACCTCGCCGGGAAAATCCGAACTGATGATGTTGATCGTCAGCCGTCCTTTCAGCATGTGATCCAGCGTGGCGACAGTGCGCGCCAGCATGATCGGCTGCATTTCGCCG
Source organism: Pseudomonadota bacterium (assembly GCA_039195495.1). Lineage (GTDB taxonomy): Bacteria > Pseudomonadota > Alphaproteobacteria > Rhodobacterales > Rhodobacteraceae > JBCCVK01. Next base: position 1,053 of record JBCCVK010000271.1, on the reverse strand, counting down.
CAGCGCACGGCGGCCAGCATATTGATCTTTTCGGTCAACGGCGCACACCCTGCGACGAAGCTCAGCGTGTCCTGACCCACCTGATAGGAAGAAGGGCAAAGGATATTGCGAAAGCCCTGGTTCTCGGCTTCCAGCAGGATGTCGCGGCAATGGGTCCAGCTTGATCGCAGGATGCCGTCAGGCACGCCCAGGAACTGATAGTCATCCGAACAGAGCGCCGAGAACCAGGAGACTTCGGCGGCGTCGAGATCGGCGGAAGTGACGGGAACGACGGTCATCGAATCTCTCCTGAGAATATGCGGTTCCCTCTTGCGTAGCATCCGCATTGATGTGCATCAATACTGCATCAATTTTTCTGAGCGCGCCGGAATGTCCAGTCACAACACCTTGCCGCGATATGTCCAGATCAGCGAGATGCTGATTCGCGAAATCGCATCGGGGCGGCTGATGGAGGGAGAGCGCTTGCCGCCCGAGCGCGAAATGGCCGGGCGAATGGGCATCGCTGTGGGAACTTTGCGCAGAGCGCTGGCGGTGCTGACCGAAAAGGGGCTTCTGGAACGGATACATGGGTCGGGCAACTACATTCGCCACCAGGCGGATGCCGACAGCGTCTATGCGCTTTTTCGTCTGGAATTGCCGCAAGGGGGTGGTCTGCCGACCGCAAACGTGCTGTCGGTGGACCGTCTGCCCAAGCCCGCCGCGCAGCCCGCCTATGGCACGTCTCGCGAGGGTCACCGCATCCGGCGATTGCGTTTCCTGAACCATCGACCGATCGCGGTCGAAGAAATCTGGCTTGACGGGGATCGTGCCGCGATCATCGCGCGGCGGGACCTCTCCGATTCGCTTTATCATTTCTACAAGACCGTGCTGGGGCTCTGGATCACCCGGGCCGAGGACCGGGTGGGTATGGATATCTTGCCGGGCTGGACGCCACCCGAACTGGGCCGCCCGGGTGCCGCAGCGGGACATGTCGAGAGAATCAGCTGGGCTCAGGATGGGAGCAGTGCCGAGTTTTCGCGCACCTGGTTTCATGCCGAAAGGGCGCGCTACGTG
>JBCCVK010000270.1:0-4161 GCA_039195495.1 Pseudomonadota bacterium | reverse complement strand
GGCCTGCTCGAGGGCCAACTCGTGCTTCTCGAGGAGCAAAAGATCGGGGTCGAGAAAAATCTGACCGAAACGCTTGACGAACGGGAGGCGGTAGTGAGCGCGTTGGAGGCGCTCAAGGTCGAAATCCTGGAAATGGATCCCAAGATCATCGCGTTAGAAAACAAGATCAGCGTCGAACAGGATGCCGCCGCTCGTACCAAATTGGAAAGCGCGCTTGCCGCACTCAATGCGGAATATAATGATCTCGTTCAGCGGGAACAGGTGAAACTGGCCAAATCGCAAACGCTGGAACGCTATATCGAGAAAGGCAAGACATGGGTCGACAGCCTGAGGAACCAGGCGGCCACCCAAATGGTGCTGATCAACAAACTCCAGACAGACACCAAACAGCGCGTGGTGCTTTACGACGCGCTGACCAAGTCGCTGAAAACCGCCCAGCAGCAGGACGTGGCGCATCGCATCAACGAGATCGGGGTCGAGACCGACAAACATGCACAAGCCGCGATGGCCAAAATCGGCGTAGCGACCAATCAGCGTATGGCCGACATGATGGAGGCCCACGATGACAACATCGTCTTCGCGCGCGAGGTGCTGGAACAAAAGGCCAAGGCCGATGAACGTTTTGCCCGCCGATTTGCCCGGATCGTCGAAAAGCACGACAAGAATTTGTATGGCGTGTAAATTTCGGACGCACGCTTGCGCGATCCCTCGCGAATGCCGGTCCGCATCCGGCTTCCCGCGGCCCAAGCGCATGCGTGTGCCGTCCACCGGCATGATCACACGCATGCGAGACGGGTCGGGGCTGCCTTTATCCGTTCGATGGATTTACATTGTCCCATCGGCCCGCCGGCCGGGCCTTTCCGCCTTTCCATGCCCTCTCCGACGCATCGCGACAGGGCGCCGCGCCCTTCAATCCACGCGCGTTCCGATCCCTACATGAGCGACCAGGCCGCCTTTCACGACGGTCTCACTCAGCGGCACTATCTGGCCCAGTGCGGCAAGATCGTCACGCATCTGGGCCGCGTCGCGACCGCGATGAAGACCGAGGGCGGCTTGTCGAACTCCGACGTTACCATCCTGAAGCACTATCTCCGCTGCATCGCCAACAGCTTTCACGCGCTCGGTTACAAATATCTGATCAGGAACCGCGGCGGCGCCTCCGGCGGTTCGCTCGACATGGATGTCCGCAACAGCGGTCTGCCGCTGCAGCGCGAACTGCTGGTGATGGCGAACGATGCCCAGCAGGCGAACCGCCATCTGGTCGGCATGCCCTCGGCCGAGAAACTGAAAGAGGATATGATACGCACCATCCTGAGCGAGTTTGCGGTCCCGGTCAAACTGCAATTCGCCATGTCCCAAAGGCTTTATTACGAGGCATTGACCCGGGACGATCTTTTCTGGGCACGAAACGATCCCGAGGCGGTTTGGCGCGGCGATTTGAGCCGCAGCCGACGCCGATACAAGCTGCATTGGGCGGTCTACGATAGTCAGATCAACCTGCCCATGATCTATGTCATGGACATGGAGGACACGGGCCGCGTCGCGCTGCTAAGGGACGAGCGCCGCTGGCCCGAAGTGCAACACCACTTGATGGCCCAAGCCCTGGCCGGATTGAAGCTTGTGACGATCGCTCGGGGGGTCGACCAGGACTTCGGCGACCTGCATCCCAAGCGATTGCGCCGCATTCATCTTGGACCGGTATATTCGCGTGCTTTCACCCGGCAGACCGGACCATTGGCGCAGCTTCTGGCCGAGGCCAAGCCCCCTGCCGACCAGGACTGGGCGGTTGCGTGGACCGTTGAGGATCTGCGCTCGAACCAGGTGCGCGCGGAGCGCACGGGATGGTTCGGCACGGCAGAGCGCGAGGTCTTCGCCCTGGATGCCCTTGCAGACCACGGGGCGGACATCGGCGCCACGGATATCGACCGCGCGATCATCCTGCCACAACGCCCTTACCAGACGCTGGTCGAAAAGAACCCGCCAGGCTTTGCCGGCATACGTAAATTCGTGGTCGGCCCGGGTGGCCGGGTGTGGAGTTATAGATGAAGACGCGCGCGTCTAATCGAGATGGTCTCGATCGGAAAATCACGGAGAAGGCACCTTGGGCATAACCGGCGATCTGATGGAATTGCGCGAAGAGGAGATCCGTGCGCATCAAGCGGCCGCCACCGCCATGCTTCAGGGATTCGATCACGCTCCCCGTCTGGCCAAGGCGACGGCGCCGGCCGAAACGATGCCCGAGCGTTCACCGGGTCTTGCGGCCCGTCGGCGTTTTCGCCCCACCACACCGGGGATTGTCGCTCGTTCCGACGCGCGCCCCGAAGGGGTGCATCTGATCGACCGGATTTCGGCAACGAACGGTGATGACCCCCTGCTTTCGCCCCTACAGGCCACGGTTCAGACAACCCTGCGGAGGGCATTGGCCATCGCCCTGGCCATGGGTGCGGGCTTCGCCAAGCAGACCGGTCTCACCGCCTTGAAGAAATCCAATCTCGAAGGATCGTTGAGGGCGGACAAAAGGGCCGAATTCGCCGAGCTTCTCACGGCCGAAGCCCTCATCTCGCTTTCGGTTTTCGGCAATGCCGCCTCTTTTCTGCTGGCACCGCACATGGATGAGACCGGGGTCGAGATCGGCTCCGTAGACGAAGTGCTGACCGACAACGGCCAGCTCGCGCTGCATGGCGCGCTTTGGGCGCTGGATCAGAAAATCGCCGAATTCGCCGCAGACGAACCGAAACTCGTCGCCACGGTCATCGCCTTTGCCGAGCAACTGATGGAAAAGGTCGCGCTTCGCGCCCGGACCGCTTCGCGTCTTGAGCCTTTCGCGACCGTCTCCCATCGGGTCGAGGCGGATGATTTCACCGTCAACGGTTTCGTTCCGGCCAGCCGCGCTCGAGGGTCGGCATTGACCATGACCTTCAAGAAACCGAACGAAGTCGTGGGCAATCACATTGCCAAACATCAAGCCATGAAGCTTGCCAAGATGCTGATGGCTTACGACTTCCAGCGCAAGCTGAACCCTTTCGCCGAACTTGGAGGGTTCATCTTTACCTTCATGGGCGATGGCGCGCCGGGCACGGGCAAGACGACCCTCATCCAGATGATGGCGGGTCTCGTCAACGATTACTGCCGCGTGGCGAATTATCCGTTTCGCTATCAGAACCTTTCGACCGACAATATTGACAGCTACCAGGGCAAATCGGGTCAGAACGCCAAAAACTTCATCAACTACGTGACCGACCCCAACGTGATCGGCTTCGGCACCATCGACGACATCGATCAGCTGGCCGGCAAACGGGGCGACCGGCAATCCTCGGCCGGGCAACTGGAAATCACGGCAGTGCTGATGGATAGTTTCGCCGGGGCCAATACGGTGGTGCGGGGCAACTGCACTTTCGGGATGTTTTCGAACTATCCGGAAAATGTCGACGATGCCCTGCGGCAGCGGGCAGGCGGTCGCTTCCTCGTGGATGGTCCGCAGACGCGTGAGGATTACATCGATATTCTCCATCTGCTGCTGGGCGATAATCATTCGATCCCAATGGGGGAACACACGGCGTTCGCAGCGCAGGAGATCAGGAAAGCCGTCACGGTAAGTTTCGAACGTCACTCGCGCCCCCATGAGGCGCGGCTGACACGCATCTATGAGCGGATGGAAAAGGATATCGGCCGCCTTGACACCATCGCCAAGCTTGGCGCTTATCTCAAAAGCATACAAGAGGCCGATGCACGTTTCACCGGCCGGGCGGTCAAGAACATCACCGATGCCGTCAAGATCCGCGCGATGGATTTCGAGCTGCCGGACGAATGGATGGAAAATCCCGACCTCTTTCTTTTCAAGCCTTATGACCAGAAAAAGGCAATGATCGAGAACTTGCGCCAACCGATCACGATCGAAATGATAATTCAAGAGATCAATCGTTATGCCGACAGCGAGTTCCGCTATGCCGACAAATCCGATGAGGCGGCCATCGAAAATGCGGTCCGCGAGATGGGGCATATGGAAGAGGCAAAGCGTCGATATCTGGAGCGACGGGGATGAGCGAGGAAATGGCCGCTCAGCCCCGTCGCTCCAGTTATCGAAGCGTTGCCGATTCCATATGCCCCAGCTCGCGGACCGCAGTGTCGAGGGCCGCCTCCTCGGATTTGGCGGCAGCGCGG
>JBCCVK010000269.1:0-4162 GCA_039195495.1 Pseudomonadota bacterium | reverse complement strand
GGCTCGGATCGCCGTCATCCTGAATGATGAACGGTGGGTCCCTGAAAGCGCATCGCGCTCCAACACGCGGCTGCTGAAGACCCGGCTGCTGCGCGATCGGGCCGCGAAGGCGACGCTGATCCCGCTTTACGCCGAGGCGCCCACCCCCGAGGAGAAGCTTGACCAGTTGACCGCCGGATTGGACGGGCATCTGCCGATATCGGTTTTGTTGCTGGGCGTGGGAACCGACATGCACACCGCCAGTCTCTTTCCAGGGGCCGATCAGTTGGAACTGGCACTGTCGAACGATGCCCCGCCGCTTTTGGCGATGCGCGCCTCCGGTGCCGCGGAACCCCGCATCACCCTGACCGCCCCGGTTCTCATGGCGGCGATGAACACGCATGTCCTGATCACCGGCCACGCGAAGCGCGCGGCGGTGGAAGCCGCACAGCACATGACCCCGCAAGAGGCGCCGATTCGGGCGATGCTGCCGAATGCCAAGGTTCATTGGGCGGAGTAGGGTGAATGACCTTCGATATTCTAAAGCAGCGCGCCCGGGCGGCCAAGGCACGTTCCATCCTGGAATTGTTCGACGATCCGGCCCGGCCGGCAACGTTCTCCGCCGCGCTTGGCGAGATGATTTTCGATTTCTCGAAGACCACGCTGATTGAGGAGGACCTGCGTTTTCTGATCGGCATGGCCGAAGCCGCAGGGATCGCCGAGAAGCGTCGGGCGATGTTCGACGGTGCGCCGATCAATGAGACCGAAGGCCGGGCGGTATTGCACGCCGCGCTTCGCAAACGCGATGACGGGGCGGTTTTCGTGGATGGGCGAGACGTGATGCCCGGCGTTCGCGAGACTCTGGCACGGATGGCGGCGTTTTCGGATGCCGTCCGGTCGGGCGCGTTCAAGGGGCAGGGGGGGGCGATTACGGATGTGGTCAATATCGGTATCGGTGGCTCCGATCTTGGTCCGGCGATGGCCACCCGCGCACTTGCGCCGTTTCACGACGGCCCGAAAGTGCATTTCGTCTCGAATGTCGACGGTGCCGATGCCGCCGACACGTTCAAGGACCTGGATCCCGCGACGACCTTGGTGATCGTTGCCTCGAAGACCTTCACCACCGTCGAGACGATGACGAACGCCGAAACCGCGCGACTTTGGATGGCCCGGAAAGTGGCGCAGCCAGGCGGCCAGGTCGTGGCGCTGAGTTCGGCGACCGACAAAACGGCGGCTTTCGGTGTTCCCGAAAGTCAGGTCTTCGGATTCGAGGATTGGGTCGGCGGGCGTTATTCGATATGGGGGCCGATCGGTCTGCCGCTGATGCTGGCCATCGGGCCGGAACGGTTCGATGCGTTCCTGAAGGGCGGTTTCGAGATGGACCGTCATTTTCACGAGGCGCCGGCGCGGCAGAACTTGCCGATGCTGCTGGCGTTCGTCGGCCTCTGGCACCGTCAGGGCTGTGGCTTCGCGACTCGGGCAATTCTCCCTTACGATCAGCGTTTGTCGCGCCTTCCGGCCTATTTCCAGCAGCTTGAGATGGAATCGAACGGCAAGCGCGTGACGCTGGACGGTCAGGATCTGACCGTCCCTTCGGGCCCGATCGTGTGGGGAGAGCCGGGGACGAACGGTCAGCACGCCTTCTACCAACTCATCCATCAAGGGACCGATGTGGTACCATGCGATTTCATGGTCGCGGCGCGAGGGCACGAACCCGGATTGCAGCATCATCACGATCTGCTGGTGGCCAACTGCCTGGCGCAGTCCGAGGCGCTGATGCGCGGCCGATCCTTGAACGAGGCCAGGGCCCGTATGGCGGCGGCAGGCATCTCGGGGGACGCGTTGGAGCGGCAGGCCCGCCATCGCGTCTTTCCGGGCAATCGGCCCTCGACCACGCTGATCTTTCCTCAACTCACGCCCTATGTCCTGGGTCAGGTCATTGCCCTTTACGAGCATCGGGTTTTCGTCGAAGGGGCGATGCTGGGGATTAATTCATACGATCAATGGGGGGTCGAGTTGGGCAAGGAACTGGCCACCACGCTTGGCCCGGTGGTGACTGGCGAGACCGGCGCCGACACCAGGGACGGCAGCACGAAGGCGCTGGTGGCTTACGTGCTGAAACATCGTCGCCGAGATTCGTGATTTGAGTGGAACGGGTCGTCTTGACCGATCGTGTCCTGTGACTTCGGTCTCCTTGTGATTTCGGATCGCTCCTGCGCAGATCGTATGCTGCGTACGCTGTTCGTGCCGGACTATCGAAAGGGCCGGTCCATTTGCGTCGCACGAGTTGTTTTTTCCTGGAAATTGCCCTCTCCCCCTTAGCCCCCGTTCATTGCAGGGCCTTTCCGAAGGCGCGCCTTTTCCGCGATTCCTTCAAGTATCTTCATCGCGTCATCCTTTCGATCCTCGGGAACGAACAGGTGGTCGTGGTAGAATGCGGATACCGGATTGACGCCCATGCCGTGCTTTGCCAATTCCGCGGCGATAACGGCAATGAATCCGACGGCGTCGAGCGACGAGTGAATATTCAAGGTAATCATCCGACATGGAAATTCGAAGGTGATGTCGCGTTCCGTCGCTTCTTGCCGGGTGAGGACGATCGTCGTTCCTTCGGTTTCCTGAAACATCATCCTGGGATGAATGCCTCGGGGCATCGCACCGTCGGGCAATGTCGCGAAAACGAAAACATCCTCGGTCAGTTCGGCAGAAAGCGATTGCAGCAGAATCTCCAGATCCGTTTCGCCGGTCATTTCGATCTCCATATGTTGCCGAACATGCGCCGGGGCGGCGCGAAACGCGATTCCGATTGGAATTGTCGATATAAGGCTGTTGTTGCTTCGTAAAACGATTCCGGTATTCAGGAGGCATGGAATTGAATGAGACCGCCGACCTCCTGACCGAGCCATGTCGTTCGGGTCCCCGTGGCGGACCTTGGTCTCTTGACGCGGACAGCCCTCTTCGGTGTGCGTCTGTCGGACGTGATCGTGGTGCCGAGGGTGGAGATGCGAATATGCCGTCGATTCATCGCCGGCCTCGGGGCGGACTGGCTCTGCCTTCGCGCTTCGGTAGGAACAGATGGCTTTTTCGAGCATCTCGCGCCTGCCTGTTCAAAGGCCGTTTTCGCGGCGACCATCCCGATTTTCACGCCCCCGTTTTCCTTTTCACGTCATAAGCCCAAAGCCATCATGATCCAGAAATCCTATCACGTTCTTTTCATCTGCACGGGCAATTCTGCCCGTTCGATCTTCGCCGAGGCGTTGCTTCGCGATCTGGGGGGCGAAAAATTCGTCGCTCATTCCGCCGGTATCGCGCCGAAATCCGAGTTGAATCCAACCGTATTGGAAATTCTCGAACGCAACGGGCACAGCCCCGACGGGTTGCGCTCGCAACATGTCGGTGAATTTCAACGGGATGATGCGCCTGAAATGGATTTCGTCTTCACGGTTTGCGATACCGCCGCCGGTGAAGAGTGTCCGCCCTGGCCGGGACAGGCCTTTACCGCCCATTGGGGAGTGCCGGATCCGGTAAAGGCGGAAGGGTCGGAGGCCGAGAAAGGCTATGCGTTCACGAATGTCTATGGCCAGTTACGCCGTCGGATCGAGAATTTCGTGGCCTTGCCGTTCGCCGAACTCGATCGCGTGACCTTGCAGGCGCGGGTGGAGGATCTCGAGAACTGAGCAAGCGCGGCGGACAGTGCGGCGCTGACGGCCGGAATGCCGGAATTTCCGAGCAATGGCGATAGATTGCCGGCATGAGGCTGGAAACACCGCCTCCTGCCGGCACCTCCGCCGCCCGCGTGCATCCAAGCGGTCGATTCGGAACCCTTGGATGAATCTCGATGTCCCGAAGCGCCGGCGAGGGTGGCCAACCGGGGGCTTCGCAGGCATGGCCTGGCCGGATAAGCGATCACGCGCCCTTGCCCCCCATCGGTTGGCCCGTGTATCAGGACAATCAACGATGGGCATCTTTGGGGGAACCGATGCGTCGAGTGGTTGTGACCGGTCTGGGAATGGTCAGCCCGCTGGCTTGTGGTGTTGAGGAAACCTGGAATCGGCTGCTGGCCGGCCGATCGGCGGCGGCAACGATCACTCGGTTCGACGCGCAGCACCTGTTTACAACCTATGCGTGTGAGGTGCCGCGGGGCGACGGCGGCGGCGGGACTTTCAATCCGGATGAGTGGATG
>JBCCVK010000268.1:0-4166 GCA_039195495.1 Pseudomonadota bacterium | reverse complement strand
CTTAGGATAGACGCCATGATTCGCCTCGTCGTCATCCTTTGGGCGCTTCTTGCGGGGGGGGGTCACGCGGACCCTTCGGTTCTGGCGCCGCTCAACGCCTATCGCGCGGACAGTGGCCGGGCGCCTTTGTCTTATTCCAAGCGTTTACAACGGATTGCGCAATTGCATGCGGACGATCTGCGCCGCAGTGGACGGTTCTCGCACCGGGGCAGCGATGGCAGTGATCTGGGTGATCGGATGCGGCGCGCAGGCTACGGTTACTGCTTCGCGGCCGAAAACATCGCCAAGGGTCAGCGCGATCGAATCGCGGTGCTGCGAAGCTGGGCGGGCTCGCGCAGCCATCGACGGAACATGCTCAGCCGGAACGCAGCCGAGGTCGGGCTCGCCCGTGCCGATGGCAATCTGTGGGTGATGGTGCTGGGCCGCGCCGGCTGTTGACCCGTTCTCTCCGACCGCGCCCCCGGGCGGGAGGCGCATGTTCACCATGCCGGCCGGGCGCGTAAGGGGGTCGGCGTCCCGTATCGCGCATCCCCCGCCAGTCCGTCCCGGACCCGGTGATGCCAAGGCGCCTTGAAGACCGGTGTCGGAACGATCCTGCGCGTCCGCGCACCGGCCAGGGGCGCCGACCATTCTGCGGCCCGACGCCAGATCTCGCGACGATCCGCCGGGGTTCTAACCGCCGCGTCTGGGCACGCCGGCCACGACGACGGCCGCTACGGCCCGGTCGTCGCCCATGACGATCGTGGGAAACAGAGCCTCCCATATATCGTTCGCACGCGCCGCCCTCTGAGCGATGGCCGGCGTCGAGGCCAGATCCAGCACCGTCAGATCCGCCTCCGCCCCCTCCCGCAGCGTGCCGATCACCCCGTCGAGGCCGAGGGCCGCCGCCGATCCCTCGGTGGCCAGCCATAGAAGCTGGGCGGGATGCAACGCCGCGCCGTTGAGTTGGCCGATTTCGTAAGCCGCCGCCATTGTCCGAAGCATCGAAAAGGACGAACCGCCGCCCGTATCGGTCGCCAGTCCGACGATCTGTCCCTGCCTCTTCATCCTGGCGGTGTCGAACAGTCCCGATCCGATAAACGTGTTCGAGGTTGGACAATGGACCAGTGCCGCGCCGGCTTCCCGGATCGCGTCCCGTTCGCGCGCCTCGAGATGGATTGCATGGCCAAAGATCGCACCGGGTCCAAGCAAGCCGAAACGTTCGTATGTGTCGAGATAATCCTTCGCATCCGGAAACAACGCACGCACCCAGGCGATTTCCTCGGCCTGTTCCGCGATATGCGTCTGCATCGGCAGCTCTGGTCTCTTGGCCCAGAGCGCGCCGAGCGCCTCCAACTGGCCGGGGGTCGAAGTGGGGGAGAAGCGCGGTGTCAGCACATAGGAGGCCCGCCCGCGTCCATGCCACGCTTCGGCCAGTTTGGCGCTGTCGTCATAGGCCGATTGCGCCGTGTCGCGCAATCCATCCGGTGCGTTGCGGTCCATGCAGGTTTTGCCCGCCAGGACGCGCATGTTCCGCACCGCCGCCGCCGCGAAGAAAGCATGGACACTTTCGGGATGAACCGTCGCGTAAGTGCAGACCGCCGTGGTGCCATGATCCAGCAGCAGATCAAGATACCGCTCCGCCAGGGCACGGGCATAGACCGGATCGCCGAAGCGCATTTCTTCGGGAAAGGTGTAGACGTTCAGCCAGTCGATCAGACGTTTGCCCCAACTGGCGACGATCGCGGTCTGCGGGTAATGCGCATGGGCGTCCACGAAGCCCGGCACGATCAGTTTCCGGCCGAAATCCGTGACCGGCACCCGCGGACAGGCCGCCCGCAGATCATCCGCCGTGCCCAGGGCCGCGATTCGACCGTCACGCACCAACAAGGCCCCGCGCGCGTCGTGCCGCGTCGCGTCGCTCACCGGGGCGACGAACGGATCGGCGTCAAAAAACAGCATTTGCCCGATATAGAGACGTTCTTCGCCCACCTTCCCATCCCGATGGTCCAAACCCGTGCAACATAAATCCGGTTTGCGGCAGCGTAAATGCGCCTTCGCCCCTGTTGCGCAGCAATCGTGGCGGATATGTATACGACAAGTCAAAGAGATGCCGGGAACCCCGATGACCGAGACGCAGCACGTCAGCGACGAGCGGGACGAGGACGTTTACGCGCTGGACAAGGATCAGGTCGACGCGATCCTCAAGGCCGTCGAGACGCAGGACGAAGGCGTGCTCGAAGCGCTGTTGAGACCGCTGCACGCCGCCGACATCGCCGATCTTCTGGAACAGATCGACACCGCCGACCGGCGCGCCCTGCTTGGCCTGTGGTCTGCCGCGATGGATGGCGACGTCCTGTCCGAACTCGAGGTCGGCTTACGGGAACAGATCATCCAGGAACTCGATCCGACCGTCCTGGCGGAAGCCGTGCGGGACATGGAATCCGACGATGTCGTCGATCTCGTCGAAGATCTGGAGGCGGAGGAGCAGGGGCGCATCCTCGACCATCTTGATCATGCTGACCGCGCCGTCGTCGAACAGTCGCTGAGCTATCCCGAGAAATCCGCCGGCCGCCTCATGCAACGCGAGATCGTCGCGGCGCCCGAGCACTGGAACGTCGGGCAGGCCATCGATTTCCTGCGCAGCGAAGAGCGGTTGCCCGAGCAGTTTTATCATATCATCCTGATCGATCCGCGGATGCGGCCCACCGGTTACGTCACGCTGGGCAAGCTTCTGTCCTCGAAACGCCCGGTTCCACTGGCCGCGATCACCGAGGACAGTTTCCATACCATTCCAGTCGATCAGCCCGAGAACGACGTGGCTTACGCTTTCAATCAATACCATCTGATTTCGGTTCCCGTCGTGGATCGGCACGAACGGCTGGTGGGGGTGATCACCATAGACGATGCCATGATCGTGCTGGAAGAAGCGGCGGGGGAGGATATCCTGCGCCTGGCCGGCGTGGGGAATGAAAGCCTGTCCGACCGAACGGTCGAAATCGCCAGACAGCGTTTCCCATGGCTTTTCGTAAATCTTCTGACCGCCATAATGGCCTCGTTGGTGATCGCCCAGTTCGAGGAGACGATCGCGCGGATCGTGGCGTTGGCCGTGCTGATGCCGATCGTGGCGTCGATGGGAGGAAATGCGGGAACCCAGTCGCTGACCGTGGCGGTGAGGGCGCTGGCCACCCGCGACCTGACGGCGGCCAATGCGCTGCGCGTGGTTCGGCGCGAGGCGGTGGCGGGGCTGATCAACGGCGGCGTTTTCGCCGTCATCATGGGGTTGATCGGAACGATCTGGTTCGGATGGCCGATGCTGGGCCTGGTGATCGCCATCGCGATGATCGTGAATCTCGTGGTCGCGGCCCTGGCGGGTATTCTGATCCCCCTGGCGCTGGAGCGGATGGGCCTTGATCCGGCGCTGGCCTCGGGAGCGTTCGTGACCACCGTGACGGATGTCATCGGTTTTCTCGCCTTCCTCGGTCTCGCCGCCGTGATGTTGATCTGATCCCATGGCCCAGCCGATGCCGGATGCCAAGACCATGGCGCGCAAAGCGGCCTTCGCCCGCCGCAAGACGGCGCATGCGACGGGACTCGACGGGCCCGCCCGGACGCATCTGTCCAAGGCGCTCGCACGTTTCGCGGGTCGCACGCTGGGGGGCTATATGCCAATCCGCACCGAAATCGATCCACGCCCGGTCATGAGCGCGTGGGACGGGCCGGTTTGCGTGCCGGTCGTATTGGGCAAGGGGAAGCCCTTGGCCTTCCATCGCTGGTCGCCGGAGACGGAAATGATTCCAGGCGCTTTCGGCGCGGCGGTGCCCGTGGATGCGATCCCGCTTGCGCCCGAAATACTGATCGTGCCGCTGCTGGCCTTCACCCTCCGGGGGGATCGACTGGGTTATGGCGGCGGCTTTTACGACCGCACGCTCGAAAGAGCCCGGGCGGACCGGCCCGTGACGGCCATAGGTTTCGCCTACAGCGCCCAACAGGCGGACATGTTTCCCAGGGACTCGACCGACCAGCCGCTGGACGCCGTCGTGACCGAGAACGGCATCCGCTGGTTTGGCTGAACCGTCTGCTGAATTTCGTGCGGCGGGTGCCGGAACGCCGCGTGTTTCAGGCGTTGGCGCGATCTTCCCTTGCCCGACGCTTTTCGAACGGCGTGGCCAGACCTCCTCGGTTAT
>JBCCVK010000267.1:0-4203 GCA_039195495.1 Pseudomonadota bacterium | reverse complement strand
TACAGCGACAGCGTGCCGATGCTGGTGATGTCGTCCTGCCTCGATGAAACCGCCGCGCGCCGCGGCCAGCTACATCAGATGAAGGATCAGGAGGGCGCGGCGCGGACCGTATGCGACTGGTCGGAAACCGCACGGACCGCAGAGGCGGCATACGGCCTGATAAACCGAGCGTTCACCGAGTTTGCGCAGGCGCGCCCGCGCCCGAAACACGTGCAGGTGCCGATTTCCCTGCTCGAGACGCGGGTTCCGTGCGGCATACCGGCATTGGGAGATGGCCGGACGCAGCCGGATCCCTGCCTGGTGCGCAAGGCCGCTTCGATGCTGAAGCAGGCGCAAAAACCGCTTTTCATCCTGGGCGGGGGGGCGCGGCCCGCCTGGGCCCAGGCGCGGCAGCTTCTGAAGCGCAGCGGCGCGGCCTCGTTCACCACCTATGCGGCGCGCGGCATCCCCTCGGCCGAGGATCGTCTGGCCTTCGGCTCTTATCTGGCCCGCCCCGAAAGCGCCGATATATTGGCCCAGGCCGATTGCGTGCTCGCCATCGGAACCGAACTGGCCGAGGTCGATCTGTGGCGGAGGCATCCGGGACATATGGCGCCGCTGATCCGTGTCGATATCGATCCGGCGGTGCTGGCCGATCCCTGGGTTCCGGCGGATCTGGGAATACTGTCGGATGCCACGGCCTTTCTCGAGGCGCTTGCGTCGCATTGCCCGTCGACCAGGGAAAGCGCATGGGATCCGGCGGAGGTCGCGGATGCCCGCGCGCGGTGGCGATGCGCCTCCGATGCGGAACATTTCGAAATCGGAACCGTCTGCGACGTGTTGCGGGACGTTCTGCCGGAAGAGGCCCTGATCTTTTCGGACATGACCCAGATCGCTTACACCGCGAAGGAAATCTGGGATATGCGTTATCCGAACAGATGGCACCATCCCTATGGTTTCGGAACCCTCGGCTATGCGCTGCCGGCGGCCATCGGCGGGAAGGTCGGATGCCCGGAGCGGCCGGTGATCGCCCTCGCCGGAGATTACGGATTTCAATACACCCTGCAAGAGCTCGGCACCGCCGCGGAGCTGGGGCTGACCCTGCCGCTCGTCCTGTGGGACAACGGCGCGCTCAAGGAAATCGAGAACAGCATGAGACAGGCGCAAATCGCGCCCAATGCGGTGACCATCCGCAATCCGGACTTCGGCAGGCTGGCAGAAGCTTACGGCGCAGATTTCGCGGCGCCCCGCACGTTGCCGGAACTGCGCGAGGCCCTGAGCGCGGCCCTGCGCACCGGCGGTCCGACGCTGATTCGCGTCGCCGCGGATATTTCCGGCTGAGGCGTCGCGCAAAGGGTGGATACACCGCGCGGGGCCGGTCCGCTCATTCGCTCAGCACGTCCTTCACCCGCGCCCTCAACTCGGGCAAGACCTCGGCCTCGAACCACGGGTTGCGTTTCAGCCATCCGGTATTCCTCCAGGACGGATGCGGCAGCGCCAGCGCCCGCGGCAGATGTTCCCGCCAGCGTCTGACCGTCGCCGTCACGCCGCCAGCGGCGGCCTGGCCCAGATGCCATTTCTGCGCGTATCCGCCGATCAGCACAGTCAGGCGGACACCGCCAAGACCCTCGACCACCCGGGCACGCCACGTATCGGCGCAGATCGGCGGCGGCGGCAGATCCGAGCCTTTGGCATCGTAGCCCGGGAAGCAAAACGCCATCGGAACCACCGCTATTTTGCCGCGATCATAGAACTGATCCGGGCTCACCCCCAGCCAATCGCGCAACCGGTCCCCGGAACGATCGAAAAAGGGTTTTCCGGCCCGATGCACGCGCAGACCCGGCGCCTGTCCCGCGATCAGCAGCCGCGCCGAGGGTCGAAACCAGACCACCGGGCGCGGCTGGTGCCCGGTTTCGGTGCGGGCGAACCGGTCCGCGCAAAGACGGCACGCCCGAATATCGGTTTTCAATCGGTCCATTCATCCGACATATGCCGGGCGCTGCGAAGCGAAAGGGATTGACATCATTTTTATAATTCTAGAAATATAGAAACGATGGAACATCGCGCCTCCGACATGCCCCTGGCACACGCCGCCGCGGCCTTCGCCGCCCTCGGTTCGCAACAGCGGCTGCATGTCCTGCGAACCCTGGTTCGCGCGGGTCCGAAAGGTTTGAGCATCGGTGAACTGGGGGACAGATCCGGCGTCACGGGGTCGACCCTGACCCATCACATGAAGGCCCTCGCCCAGACGGGTCTGATCACACAGTCCCGCCAGGGGCGCAGCATCATCTGCACGGCCGTCGCCTGGGAGGCCATGTGCAAATTGTCCGCTTTCCTTCTATCGGAATGCTGCGCGGACTCCGCAGACGGGGGCCATACCCATGACTGATCTCACCGCGCGACGCATCCGCCTGACGGACTGGTGGGAACGGGCCGACAAAGCCTGGCTGACCATCGGCTTCATCCTGCTCCTTCTGGCGATTCTCGATCCGGGCGAGGTGTGGCCGTCGATCCGTTTCGCCGGTGCGGCCCTGGCCTATACGGGCATCTTCGTCGTCGTCGCCGTTCTCGCCGTCGGATATCTCAAGGCCAGCGGGGCCGAGACGCTCCTGGCCGGCGCGTTCGTGGGCGGTCAGGCCCGGATGATCGTGATGGCGGCCTTGCTCGGCGGCCTGTCCCCCTTTTGCAGCTGCGAGGTCATCCCATTCGTTGCCGCCCTGCTCGCGGTCGGTGTTCCCCTGTCTGCCGTCATGGCGTTCTGGCTGTCCTCTCCACTGATGGATCCGACGATGTTCGTGATCACCGCCGGAACGCTCGGCCTCGAATTCGCGCTGGCCAAGACCGTCGCCGCAATCGGGCTCGGAATGTTCGGCGGTTTCTCGGTGATGGCTATGCTTGGGACCGCACTTTACAGCGATCCCGTGAAATCTCCGTCGGCGCGGGGAGGCTGCGGTTGCCGGCCGACACCGTTCGAAGGCGCGCCGGTGTGGCGCTTCTGGCGCGACGCGGCCCGCCGGCGGGTCTTTCGCGACGCGGTTCTCGAAAACGCGCTGTTTCTCGCGAAGTGGCTGCTGCTCGCCTATCTGATCGAGGCATTGATGCTTCGCTACGTGCCGGCCGAGGCGATCGCGGGTCTTCTGGGCGGCGAGGGAATGCGTCCGGTTTTCATGGGGGCGATCCTGGGCGGTCCGGCCTATCTGAACGGCTACGCGGCCGTGCCGTTGATGGATGCGCTGCTGGACCAGGGCATGAGCCCCGGAGCGGCGATGGCCTTCGTCATCGCCGGCGGGGTCAGTTGCATCCCGGCCGCGATCGCGGTCTGGGCGCTGGTCAAACCCCGGGTCTTCGCGAGTTACATCGCCTTCGCGTTCACCGGTTCGCTGGTCGCCGGCCTGCTCTGGAACACGGTTGCCTGACGCCGCCGCCACGCTGCCCCGGAACATCCGATCCTCTATATCCGTTCGGCCGGCGATCCGGGGACGACGGAAGACCAATGCATCATGTGTGGAACCTCATCGTCAATTTCCCGCTGCCGCTGATCGCCGGCGCCGGGCGCGCGCCGGTCCGGGCGCAACCGACGCGGCGGGATATCGTCACGTCGTCGAATACGTGCCGGTCGAGGATTTCATCATCGGTCAGCCGCGGGGCGGACATCGCATTATCTGATCAACGACGTTCTCATGGCCTTCTTCCTCGCGGTCGCCGGCAAGGAGGTCTGGGAAGCCGTCATTCTCCGGAATGGCAGCTTGCGCGGCCGCCATTGGCTTCACGGTTTCGCTTTTCGTGGCGTCGGTTGCCTTTGACGCGGGTCCGGTGCAGAATGCCGCGAAAATGGGCCCAATGGGGGTTTCGTCGAGTTTCGCCGCCATGAGCGCGTCCCCGATCGTCGGGAAACCGCTGCGGGTCGAGAAACGGACCGTCCGAGCGGGGCGCGGGCGTCACGCGCGGGACATCGGGCCGGCCAGAGTCGCGAAGGGGTCGATTTTTCCGTATGACATCGAGGCGGGTGACATAATAACGCCCAATTGTCTCTCTAGGCTGGGCGCAGCGGATAAACGTATACTTTCGGCGGCGTCGGGATCGCCGGGGCATGAGGATGTTGGAGTTCGAGAACGTCAGCAAGTCCTTCTGGACAGGCAAGCAACGCAAGGTGATCCTTGACCGTGCGTCCTTCCGCGTGGAGTTGGGCAACAGTCTGGGCATTCTGGCGCCGAACGGCACCGG
>JBCCVK010000266.1:0-4208 GCA_039195495.1 Pseudomonadota bacterium | reverse complement strand
GATCTGAAAGCCGCCGCAGACTATTTGACCCGCCGCCAGATGGCGCCGACGCTTCTCATCGGCCACTCGCTGGGCGGCGCCGCCATCCTGCGCGTGTCGGGGGACATTCCAGGGATCAAGGCGGTCGCAACCCTTGGCGCACCGTTCGATCCCGAACATGTGACGCACAACTTCGCGGATGCCCTGCCGGATATCGTCAAACATGGCGAGGCCAGGGTATCCTTGGGGGGCCGTCCCTTTCGGATAAATCGCAACTTTCTAAACGATATCAAGGCGGAAAAGCTAAAACCTCATATAGAGAAAATGAAACCGGCGCTCCTGGTCATGCATGCGCCGCGCGACACCGTGGTCGGAATCGAGAACGCCACTCAGATCTTCACCGCCGCCAAACACCCCAAGAGTTTCGTCACTCTGGACGATGCCGACCATCTGATCACGCGGTCCGGAGATGCCGAATACGCGGCCGAGGTCATCGCCGCATGGGCAAGCCGTTACATGGAACTGCGCCCGCCCGCACCGCCCGTCGGCGCACCCGAAGGAATCGTGCGGGTCTCCGAAGCCGACCCCGACGGCTTCCTGCAGGACATCAATGCCGGTCCCCGTCATCACACGCTGGCCGACGAACCCCTGGCCTATGGCGGTACGAACAAAGGCATGACGCCTTATAATTTTCTGGCGGCCGGTCTCGGTGCCTGCACCGCGATGACGATCCGCATGTACGCGCGCCGCAAGGGCATGGCGCTGAAGCACGTTCGCGTCGACGTCACCCATGACAAGGTTCACGCGCAGGATGCCGAAGGGGTACAGCCGCATTCCAAGATCGATGCCTTCGTCCGCGAAATCCATCTTCAGGGCGATTTGGACGACGGGCAGCGCCAGCGCCTGTTGGAGATCGCCGATCGTTGTCCGGTCCATCGGACGCTGGCGCATGCCAGCCGGATCAAGACCATTCTTGCCGAACAGATCCCGACCGGCTGAGGCCGTTTTCGCCCGTCGTCCGAACGGGGCGTCCGGCCCCCGCCCCGCCCTCGTTCGACCCCGCGGCCGGCGGGCCCGCAACATGGGCGATGCGCGGCCCATGCAGGGCCCGCGCATCGGGGTTGGACAAGACGCGCGGCAGCGATCGTCACATACGCGCGGCGACATTCTCCCAATTCACGAGATTATCGAGGAAATTGGTCAAATAGGCCGGACGCTTGTTACGGAAATCGATGTAGTATGAATGCTCCCATACGTCACATCCCAGCAGCGCGGTCTGCCCGAAGCAAAGCGGATTCACGCCGTTCTCGGTCTTGGTGACCTTCAGACTGCCGTCTTTGTCCTTGACCAGCCATACCCAGCCCGAGCCGAA
The DNA here is from genome assembly GCA_039195495.1 of Pseudomonadota bacterium. Classification (GTDB taxonomy): domain Bacteria; phylum Pseudomonadota; class Alphaproteobacteria; order Rhodobacterales; family Rhodobacteraceae; genus JBCCVK01. The sequence goes on along the minus strand of JBCCVK010000266.1, from coordinate 2,857 downwards.
CTGGCCCGCGCCGGCGGCCGAGAATTCCGCCTTGAACGCATCGATCGAACCGAATGCCTCGGTCAGTGCGTTCTCCAGCCCGCCCGGGATCTTGCCGACGCCTGGAGACATCATTTCCCAAAACTGGTTATGGTTCCACAACTGGCTGATATTGTTGAAAATGCCGCTCTGCGCCACCGCGCCGGCTTCATAGGTGCCGATAACGATCTCTTCCAGGCTCTTGCCTTCCCACTCGGTACCGGCGATCAGTTTGTTGCCGTTGTCGACATAGGCTTTGTGATGCAGATCGTGATGATATTCCAGCGTCTCCTTCGACATGCCGCCACCGGCCAGCGCATCGTGCGCATAGGGAAGATCAGGAAGTTCAAAAGCCATATCGGCCCCCTTTCAATGAGTAAAACGCCATAGCGCACAGATGTTGCGTCGGATGCCCCGAGGTCAAGGGCGGATCGTGCGCCGAAAGCCCGTGCCGGTTCATCTCGACGATCGGGATTGGAAATAACCGACTTCCGCGCCACTCTTCGCGCTGGTGGTCAGCAGATCGAAGACGTAACGCGCGACCGAGCGAAAGCAAATCAGTTCGAATACGGTTTCGTCGCGCATCCAGAAGGCGGCGGAGATCTGAGCCAGCCGGGTACGGCGGAACATGCCCGGCTTGAAACTGTCGGGATGCAGATCAACCGGGGCGAGCTTGGCGATCACCTCGCGGGAGGCGTCCCCGCGAACGCAAAAGACCGCGCGGGCATCCGAAACGTCGACAACCAGATGATGGGATCCCTCCAGTCGCTTCCGCAACGCGGCGGTTTCGGCGCCGGCCGCGTCATGGGGGCACATCACCAGGATCTCGTCCGGCGACATCCAGGCGATGCCGTGCCCGGCAGAGCAGACGCACGTGCCCCGTACCGGAAAATCCACATGCGTCAGATCCGTCACCGCCGATCTCAGCCTGATCGAAGACAGATCGCCACGCAATGTGATCATGCCGCGCAAACCGATCTCTTCGACGATGGCGAAACCCGTATTTCGAGCGCGGCCCAGGGCGCTGGCCGATTCAGACATTCTGCTTCTCCCCGGCCTTGTCATAAAAGACCGGATCGCAGATCCGCGCCTTGACGACGGCGCCGTCCGTCCTGAAAAACTCCAAAACCTCCCCCAGCCGGTCGGGACCCCGCTTGATCAAACCCATCGCGATTCCCCTATCCAATGTCGGCGAGTGATAGGTCGAAGTCACGCGGCCGATCACATTGCGCTGACCATTGGCGTTGGCACTTTCGGTCGCCGCGTAGGCGCCGTCGGGCAAGACCGAACCGTCGAGCGTCTCCAATCCCACCAGCTTCCACCTTTCGGGATCGGTCATATGCGCACGCTGTTGGGCACGTTTCCCCAGATAGTCAGCCTTTTTCTTCGAAATCGCCCAGTCGAGGCCCAGATCCTGCGGGATCACGGTGCCGTCGGTCTCGTCGCCGATCATGATGAAGCCTTTTTCGGCACGCATGACATGCATGGCCTCGGTACCGTAGGGCATCGCTCCGAACCCCTCGCCCGCCCGCGTCAGCATTTCCCACAAAGCCAGACCCTGGCTGGCGGGAACGGCGATTTCATAGCTGAGCTCGCCCGAAAAGCTGATCCTGTGAACCCGGCAATCGACATCACCGATCCGGCCGTCGGCCCAAGCCATGAAGGGCAAAACCTCTTTGCCGAGCTCCATGCCGCCAAGGGCCTGCAAGAGCTTGCGGGCCTTGGGGCCGACAACGGCGATCTGGGCGTATTGTTCGGTGACGTTGGCGGTATAGACCTTCCAATTCCACCATTCGGTTTGAAGCCATTCCTCCATGTGGGCATGGATGCGCTCCGCGCCGCCGGTGGTGGTGTGACAGAGCCAGACATCCTCACCGGTCCGAGCGACGACGCCATCGTCCATCAAAAACCCGTTCTCGGTGCACATCAAACCGTAACGGCAGCGCCCAAGCGGTAGCGTGGACATGGTGTTGGTATAGATCATGTCCAGGAACCTGCCCGCATCAGGCCCCTTGACCATGATCTTACCCAGCGTAGATGCATCAAACAATCCAACGGACTCGCGGGTATTCTTCACCTCACGCATCACCGCATCATGCATGGTCTCGTCCGCACGCGGGAAAGCATAGGGGCGTTGCCAGTCTCCCACCGGCTCCCAATGCGCGCCATTGACGGCGTGATTGTCATGCATCGGCGTGCGGCGAATGGGCCGAAACAGATCGCCACGGGCCTCGCCGGCGAGAGCCCCCATCGAGATCGGCGCATAAGGCGGGCGAAACGTCGTCGTGCCGACCTGGGGAATATCGACGTTGAGAGCTTTGGAAAGCACCGCCAAGCCATTGATATTGGAAAGTTTACCTTGATCGGTGGCCATGCCCAGCGTGGTATAGCGCTTGACATGCTCGACGCTTTCGAACCCTTCCCGCGCCGCAAGCCGAACATCCGACACCTTCACGTCGTTTTGAAAGTCAAGCCACATCTTGCGGCGCAACCCATCGCACGCGCCTTGCGGCATCATCCAGACTGGCTCGAGGGGGGCCTCATCGGGCGTGACGCCTTTCGGTGCCGCCCGTCTCTTGGGCATCCGCCCGACGGCATCGGCCGCGGCCCTGCCCGCGGCGTCGGCATTGGCGAGGGTCTGAGAAAGCGACAGCGCCCCATCCGCCGCGCCGGCCGCGATCACGAAGGGACGGCCGTCATCACCGGTTGGCGCCTTGTCCGGATCGGGACAGAAAAAGGCCCGCTCGGCATTCCAGACCAAACCGCCGCCGCAATGGGACCAGAGATGTACCGCGGGCGACCAGCCGCCCGACATGGCCACGACATCACAGGCGATTTC
>JBCCVK010000265.1:0-4209 GCA_039195495.1 Pseudomonadota bacterium | reverse complement strand
GTGGTATTTTCACCGCGACCGAGGCTGCCGCGGTCTGCGTCGCGGTCGCCGTCTTGGTCGGCTTCGCACAACGCAAGATGACCCTGGCAGGTCTGTGGGAAAGCTTCAAGGAAACTTGCCTGCAAACGGCCGCGATCTTTTTCATCGCCGCGGGCGCCAAGATCTTCTTGGCCTTCATCGCGTTGACAGGCATGGCCCCCGTGATCGTGGAAAGCGCGGCTCAGGTGGATTTATCGGTCGTCACCCTGATGATCTGCATCGCGCTCATCTATCTGGTGCTGGGCATGTTCCTTGATCCGATCGGCATCATGGTGCTGACCCTGCCATTGATGGTGCCACTGGTCGAAACCTATGGATTGGATCTGATCTGGTTCGGGGTCGTGGTGATCAAATTGCTGGAAATCAGCCTGATCACGCCCCCCGTTGGCCTCAATGTCTTCGTGATCGCAAACGTGGTGGGCAAAGACGCGCCGATTGAGCGGATCTTTGCGGGCATTGCCCGCTTCCTCGGCGTCGACGTGCTCGTGCTCGTGCTCATCATGACGTTTCCCATGATTTCGCTGCTGTTGCCGATGAGCATGTGATGACGGACCAAAGCGAAAGCCGCAAATTCACCAACACGCTGGCGCGTGGCGTGAGTGTGCTGCGCGCTTTCCGGGTCGGCGATGACGGGCTGACCCATTCCGAACTTGTGGAGCGTACCGGTCTGGCCGGCGCGACGGTCACGCGCCTGACCCATACCCTAACCGAGTTGGGGTTTCTAAGCCATGCGGGCAGGAATGACCGATATCGTCTGGGACCGGGCGCGATCGCCATCGGCAGCGTCGCTTCCGCCGCCGCTTCGTTCCTTGATCTGGCCTCCGAGCCGATGCAACGGCTGGCCAACCACACCGGCACGCTGGCGCTGATCGCCATGCGCGACGGAGACCGGATGATCCTGGCTAAAACCTGGCGTCCCGTCGGCGCCGCATCCATCTGGCTGGAGCCGGGGCATCGAATCCCGATCCTCGGTTCGTCCTCGGGACAGGCGGTCATGGCGGCTTTAAGCGACGCAAGATTCGACGCGCTCGCCCCCTGCGACGATCTGCGCGGTTTCCGGCGGAACGGGTATGAACAACTGGTGGGACAAGGGTTTACCATCGTCCCCGCGCCGATGCGTTACGCCGTGACCGTAAATGCGGTCAGCGTGCCGTATTTCGCGGCCGAATTCGGCGAACCGGTGGCATTTTCCTGCGGCGCGGTACCGGATATGCTAAGCGATGCACGCATGCTGGAACAGGTCGGCCCCGCTCTGCGCGATACGGTGCGGGCGCTGGAGTTGCAGACCGGGCGCAACAGCGCGCTTCACAGAAGAGGATAACCAAGGGGGAAGAACCGCATGGGCGGCACCATTCACTATGAACTGATCGGGCAGGTTGCCATACTCGAAGGGCGCAATCCGCCCGTCAACGCTCTGGGCCAGGCAGAGCGCATCGGCCTGATGGAGGGTATGGACCGAGCCGAGGCCGACGGCGCCGAAGCGGTGCTGATCTGCGGCGACGGCGCCACTTATTTCGCCGGCGCCGATATCAAGGAATTCGGCAAGCCACCGTTGGAGCCGCGGTTGCCGGATGTCTGCGACCGGATCGAGGCGTCGCCACTGATCGTGATCTCGTCCCTGCATGGCACGGCTCTGGGCGGCGGACTGGAAATCGCTTTGGCGTCCCACTATCGCATCGCTTCGCCCAAGGCGCGCATGGGCCTGCCCGAGGTTCTGATCGGCGTGATACCCGGCGCAGGCGGCACGCAGCGCCTGCCGCGCTTGATCGGTGTGGAAAAGTCGATCGAGGTGACCACCTCGGGCCGTCAGATTCCCGCCGCCGAGGCGCTTGAACTGGGCATCATCGACAGGATTCAAGACGGTACGCCACGCGAGATCGGCCTTTCTTATGCCTGGGACCTGCTGAAGGCCGGCGCGCCGCGTCGCGCGACCGCCGAAATGCCCGCCCCCGCACCGGTGGATTTCGACGCCGCCTACGCGGCCACATTAAAAAGATCACGCGGTCAGTTGTCGCCCGCCGTGGCGGTTCGGGGCATTCAGGCGGCTTGCGAGCTGCCTTTCGATCAAGGTATGAAACGCGAACGCGAACTTTTCATGGACCTGATGGACACCGATCAGCGACGGGGCCTGATTCATGCCTTCTTCTCCGAGCGCGCGGTCGCCAAACTGCCCGAACTCGAGAACATCGCCCCCCGCGCCGTAAGAAGCATCGGCGTGATCGGCGGCGGGACGATGGGGGCCGGGATCGCGACGACGGCGTTGCTGAATGGCTTCGACGTGACCTTGCTGGACGTGTCCGAGGACGCGAAGCAAGCGGCCGGCGATCGGATAGGGGGCAATCTTTCGGGCGCGCTCAGGCGCGGCAAAATCGACCAGACGCGGTTCGACGCGTTGATGCGCGACGCCCTGACCCTGGTCACGGACTACGGCGCACTCGAAAACGTCGATCTCGTGATCGAGGCGGTGTTCGAGGAGATGTCGATCAAGAAGGACGTATTCACCCGCCTCGATGCCGTTTGCAAACCCGGCGCGGTTCTGGCGACCAACACGTCTTATCTGGACATCGACGAAATCGCTGCCGTCACCTCACGGCCGCACGACGTGATCGGCTTGCATTTCTTTTCCCCCGCCCATGTGATGCGGCTGCTGGAAATCGTCGTGGCCGACAAAACCGCATCCGACGTCGTGGCCACGGGCTTCGCCCTGGGCAAGAGGCTGAGGAAGGTCTCGGTGCGCGCGGGCGTCTGCGATGGGTTTATCGGCAACCGGATCCTGGCCACTTATCGCGCTTGTGCCGATTACATGGTTCTGGACGGCGCGAGCCCCTATCGGATCGATGCGGCGTTGGAGGCGTTCGGCTTCGCCATGGGACCGTTCGCGGTAAGCGATCTGGCCGGGCTCGACATCGGCTGGGCCGTTCGCAAGCGCAAGGCCGTCACCCGCGATCCGCGCGAGCGGGTGTCCACCTATCCCGACAAGCTGTGCGAGGCGGGCCATTTCGGCCAAAAAACCGGCAAAGGCTACTACATCTACGAAAAGGACAGCCACTCGCGGATTCCCAATCCCGAAATAGATGCGCTGATCGCGTCGGAAAGGGCCGAAAAGGGCATCACGCCGCGTTCCTTCGGCGATGACGAGATCGTGCGCCGTTACATGGCCGCGATGGTCAACGAGGCCGCCAAAGTCGTGGACGAGGGCATTGCCCGCCGTCCACTCGATGTCGATATAACCCTGCTTTTCGGTTATGGTTTCCCACGTTATCGCGGCGGTCCGCTGAAATGGGCGGATATGGAGGGTCTGCCCCAGCTTCTGGCGGATATCAAAATCTTCGCCCGGGAAGACGCGTTCTTCTGGCGCCCTGCCCCCCTTCTGGAACGGCTCGTCGCCCAAGGCCGTGATTTTGACGATTTGAACAACGCCGCCAAATGACACGACAGGCCGTAATCGTTTCCGCCGCCCGCACAGGGCTTGCCAAATCCTTCCGTGGATCGCTGAACATGACCCACGGCGCCACGATGGGTGGTCATGTCGTACGGGCCGCCGTCGAACGATCGGGCGTTCCGGTCGATCAATTCGAGGATTGCATCATAGGCTGCGGCTTTCCCGAAGGGGCGACCGGTCAGAACATCGCCCGCCAGATCGCCATCCGCGCCGGCCTGCCGGTCACCACTTCGGGCATGACGATCAACCGTTACTGCTCGTCCGGCCTGCAATCCATCGCCTTGGCGGCCAATGCCATCGTGACCGAAGGTGCGGGGCCGATGATCGCGGGCGGGGTGGAAAGCATCAGTCTGGCACAGGCCAATGCCACCAGCGTGCCCGAGCCGTGGCTACGCGAGCACAAACCCGCCATCTACATGGCCATGATCGAAACCGCCGACATCGTGGCCGCCCGTTACGGCATCAGCCGTGAAAATCAGGACGAATACGGTCTGCGCAGCCAGCAACGCATCGCCGCGGCTCAAAAGGCGGGTAAATTCACTTCCGAGATCGTGCCGATACGAACCGTCATGTCGGTCAAGAACAAGGAAACCGGGGAGATTTCCCATCGGGAAATCACCCTGGATCGCGACGAATGCAACCGTCCGACAACGACGATGGAGGGTCTGAGCGCGCTACAGCCTGTCCGCGATGGCGGATACGTGACCGCCGGCAACGCCAGCCAGCTC
>JBCCVK010000264.1:0-4245 GCA_039195495.1 Pseudomonadota bacterium | reverse complement strand
CGGCTTGATCCCGACGTAACCCTGACCCATCATCGACGACAAACCCAGCCCGAACAGCGTCAAGGCCAGGCCCGTGGCCACCTGATTCGACAACATCACCTGGGTCAACACGGCAAAGATCAGCGACAATGCCGCGCCGCCGGCCATCGCCGCGAGAAAGCCCAAAGTCGGGCTTTGCGTTTCCACCGCGATGGCGAAGCCGGAAATCGCGCCGACAATCATCATTCCCTCAACGCCCAGATTGAGCACGCCGGCCTTTTCGACCACCATCTCGCCCAAAGCGGCCAGCAATATCGGCGTCGAGGCCGCCATCAGCGAAGCCGCCAGAACCAGCGGGTTGATCGCCCATAAATCCATCATCGCGCTCCCGCCCGCCCCAACCGAAGGCGGTAATTCGACAAAACGTCAACGCCCAGAAGAAAGAACAGAAGCATTCCCTGAAACGCTTGAATGGCAGCCGCCGGCAGACCCAGCATGAACTGCGCCAATTCACCGCCGATATAGGTCAGGGCCATCAACAGGCCCGCCAGAAGGATGCCGACAGGATGCAGCCGACCCAGAAATGCCACGATAATCGCGGTGAATCCATAACCCGAATTGAAATCGATATTGATCTGCCCGGCAGGCCCCGACACTTCGAAAAGCCCCGCCATCCCTGCAAGCAGCCCCGACATCCCCAAGCAGATCAAGGTCAGCCGCCCTGGATTCACCCCGGCGAAGCGCGCGGCGCGGACACTCTCGCCCGTCAGACGAATCTGGAAACCCAGAATGTGCCTGTTCAACAGGATATAGGCGAAGACCACCGCCCCCAATGCGATCACAACGCCCCAATGCGCGCCGGTGCCCGAAAGCAGCTCGGAATTGTAAGCGGCCGGATAATTCTGAAAATTCCGCGATCCCGGAAACCCGCCGCCATCGGGATTGCGCAGCGCCCCCAAAGCCATCGACGCCAGCAACTGTTCAGCCACGTAAACCAGAAGCAACGAAACGAGGATTTCGTTTGCGTTGAAAGAAACCTTCAAAAGGCCGGGGATCATCGCCCATATCCAGCCGCCCATGGCGCCTGCCAGAACCATCGATGGAAACACGATCCAGCTGTCCAGCGGGTAAAACGCCAATCCCACGGCGGCGCCGCAAATCGCCCCGACGATATATTGCCCTTCGGCTCCGATGTTCCAGATCCCCGCCCGAAATCCCAGCGACAGGCCAATGGCGATCAGGATCAGCGGCCCTGCCTTTATCAGAAGCTGCGGTCGCGAATATTGGGCGAATTGGGCATCGAACAGGGGGGACCAGAAAATCGTCCGGATCGCTTCGACCGGATTTTTTCCCAACGCGGCGAACATCAGTCCACCCGCCACCATCGTCAGACCCACCGCCAGAACGGGCGTCACGGCGGCCCACGCTTTCGAAGCCTCGGGCCGCTTTTCCAACCTGATCATGCGCAAGCCTCTGACTTTCCCCCGACCCGCGCCGCGCCGGCGGACGCAATGAGATGTCCGGTTTCATCCATGACCCATCTCGCCGGCATGCCCATGGGGGATACCGCCCATCATCAGACCGATCCGATCCATCGTCAAATCCCTCGTCGGCCACGTCTCGGTCAGGCGTCCCTCGTTCAGCGCGGCGAAGCTGTCGGCGATTTCCATCAACTCGTCGAGATCTTGACTGATGACGATCACCGCCACGCCTTTGGCTGCCAGGTCCAACAACGCCTGCCGGATCGACGCCGCCGCCGCCGCATCCACACCCCATGTCGGCTGATTCACCACCAGCGCTTCAGGCCGTTGCAAAATCTCGCGGCCGATCACGAATTTCTGCAAATTCCCCCCGGACAGGGATCGGGCGGCGCGGGCGGGTCCCGGCGTGCGGACGTCGAACACGCGAATGATCGTCTCGGCAAAGGTCCTTGCCGCATGCCAGTTCACAAATCCCCGGTCCGCCAATCCTTTGCGCGCGATGCCGGTGAGCGCGGCGTTTTCGGTCAAGCTCATATCCGGCGCCGCGGCATGACCCAACCGCTCTTCCGGCGCACATAACAACCCCGCGGTCCTGCGCGCGTTGGGGGGGAGTGCGGAAATATCCCGCCCCTTCAACCGCACGCGCCCGCCACCCGTCCGCGCCTCGCCGGAGAGCACGGCCAGAAGTTCGTCCTGGCCGTTCCCGGCCACCCCGCCGATCCCAAGGATTTCGCCCCCGTGCACAGTCAGCGTCACCCCGCGCAGCGCCGTACCAAAGGCGGATGTGGATCGTGACGACACATTCCTCATCTCCAGCAGGGGGGCGCCGAATTCGGGGGCGCCGCGCGCGGGCCGGTGCAAACTGGTCCCCACCATCAACTCGGCCAGCTCGCGCGCCGATGCCGCCTTGGGATCCGCAGTCGCCACCACCTTGCCGCGCCTGAGGATCGTCGCCCGGTCACAGAGTGCGCGGATCTCCTCCAACTTATGGCTGATATAGAGGATCGCCGTGCCCTGAGCGCTGAGTCTTCTCAAAGTCTCAAACAGGATCGTCACCTCTTGCGGCGTCAGAACGCTGGTCGGCTCGTCCATGATCAGCAGCCTCGGGTTCTGCAGCAGACAGCGGACGATCTCGATCCGCTGCCGCTCCCCCGCGGACAGATCGCCCGCCATACGGATGGGATCCAAGGGCAGACCGTAAGCTTCGCTCACCTCGCGGATACGGCGCGCCAACCGCCGGCGAGGCGGTGGATTCTCCATCCCCAGCGACACGTTTTCCGCCACATCGAGCGCATCGAACAGGTTGAAATGCTGGAACACCATCGCCACGCCGACAGCTCGGGCGGCCCGTGGTTCGGCGGGCGCGAAATCTTTGCCGTTCAGTTCCATCCTGCCCTTGTCGGGCGCCATCAGCCCGTAGATTATCTTGACCAGCGTCGACTTGCCCGCACCGTTCTCGCCCAGCAGGGCATGCACCTCGCCCGGGGCGACATCGAGCGAGATACAGTCATTGGCGATCACGCCTGGATAAACCTTGGTCACCGCCTCGACACGCAGCAGCCGTTGTTGCGTCATGCGGCACCATCCTTTCGGATCGCCATCCGTAACGTCCCTTTCAACAGACCGTACACCACCCCCACCGCAATGGCGTGCGGATGCTTTCCCAGTGACGGGTCGCCGATCGGACAGGCGATGCGTGCGATTCGATCGGGTGCATGTCCGAGCGCCGACAGCCTCTTGCGAAACCGGGCCCATTTCGTGGCCGAGCCGATCAGTCCCGCATCGCGGAACTCCCGGCCAAGAAGCCGATGGCACAACGCCAGGTCAAATTCATGATCCGGAGTCATGATCAGATGCACCGCCTCCGGGCTTGCTGCGGCCATAACCCGTTCCGGATCCTCGCCGATCCGGCATCGTACCGTTCGCGGCAATCCCGCGAACGCCTCGCGTCTGCGATCGGTCAGCATCACCCGATAGGCCGGCAAAGGCGCCAGCACCTGTGCCAGCCGCCGGCCCACATGCCCGGCGCCGTAGATGACGACCGGCGTCCGGGCCCGCCAGACCGGCTCCAACAGCCAACCCTGCGCGAAGGTAACGCGCACCGGACGCTGCTCGACATGGGCTCTCTCGATTTCCCGGCGCACCACATCGGGCATTTCAGCGCCCCCGGCGCGCACCGGGCGCGCCCAGGCGCCTTTTTCGACCTGGGTTTCGACGCCGTCCAGCCGTGTCGCATCGAACGTCTCGGTCACCAGCGTCACCGCCCCTCCGCAGCACTGCGCCAAGGCCGGCCCCAGCGCCTGGACGGTCACCGACGCGTGCCGGGCGCCATCGAGCATCCGGCGCGCCCGTGTCACCGCCTCCAACTCCAGCCGCCCGCCGCCGATGGTCCCCGACTGTCCCACGTCCCAGACCATCATCGCCGCGCCCGTCTCGCGCGGGGTCGAGCCCTTGCAATCGGCGATCACCACCCGTGCCACCGGCTTCCCGATGCGTTCCACCGTTTCCGCCAGGGCAGCAAGATCGATCATCCGCGCATCCGCTGCACTGCGGCCAGCACCCGTTCGGGCGTGGCGGGGGCGTGAAGGTCGGCATAGAGCGCCCCGTCCCCGCAGCTTGCCACCGCGTCGCTCAACGCCATCAGCACCGAAATGCCCAGCATCAGCGGCGGCTCACCCACGGCCTTGGAACGATAGATCGTGTCTTCGCGGTTCGCCCCGTCCCAAAGCGCCACATTGAAAATGTCGGGCCGGTCCGAGCAGGCCGGAATCTTGTATGTCGAGGG
>JBCCVK010000263.1:0-4246 GCA_039195495.1 Pseudomonadota bacterium | reverse complement strand
GGATTGCCGTTGATCGGCAAATCCTGTCGCGGCTTTCCGGTGAATTTGCGCAAAAAGCGGCCGCGTTTGAAGATGAGATCTATCAGTTAGCCGGCGAAAAGTTCAATGTCGGTTCGCCCAAACAATTGGGTGAAATCCTGTTTGACAAGATGGGAATCGAAGGTGGCAAGAAAGGAAAGACGGGCGCCTACACCACCGGGGCCGGCGTGTTGGAGGATTTGGCGACCGAGCATGAACTGCCCGCGCGGGTTTTGGATTGGCGGCAGTTGAGCAAGCTGAAAAGCACCTATTCCGACGCCTTGCAGGATCATATCAACCCGGAGACGGGACGTGTGCATACGTCGTACTCCATCGCCGGGGCGAGCACGGGGCGGCTGGCCTCGACCGATCCGAACCTGCAAAACATTCCGATCCGAACCGAAGAGGGGCGGCGCATCCGCGAGGCTTTCGTGGCGGAGAAGGGGCGCACGCTGGTCGCCCTGGATTACAGTCAGATCGAACTGCGCATTCTGGCCCATATCGCCGATATTCCGGCCCTGAAACGGGCTTTCGCCGATGGCGTCGATATTCATGCGATGACCGCAAGCCAGATATTCAACGTGCCGCTTCATGAAATGACCCCCGAGATCCGACGGCGGGCCAAGGCCATCAATTTCGGTGTGATCTATGGAATCAGCGGCTTTGGCCTGGCACGGAATCTTCGGATTCCGCGAACCGAGGCGCAGAGTTTCATCGATACCTATTTCGAGCGGTTTCCGGGAATTCGCGCCTATATGGACGATACCGTGGCTTTCGCCAAGGAACATGGTTACGTGCAGACACTGTTCGGGCGTAAAATCCACACGCCCGAGATCGGCGCCAAAGGACCGACCGCGGGTTTTGCCCGGCGCGCGGCGATCAACGCTCCCATTCAAGGAACCGCCGCGGACGTGATCCGACGTGCGATGATACGGATGCCGCAGGCGATCGATCGCCTGCCCTCCAGGATGCTTCTACAGGTGCATGATGAACTGGTTTTCGAGGTCGAGGACGCCGCCGTGGACGAAACCATCGACGCGGCGCGCGCGGTGATGGAAAACGCTGCGATGCCGGTGATGAAGCTGGATGTGCCGCTGATGGTTGATGCGGGTCGCGGCGCGAACTGGGCCGAAGCGCATTGAGATGGCGCATGCAGGCCGGGTGCGTCATTCCTCCGGCAATTCGTGCGATGGGATGATCGGAAAGAATATCCCACCCGAACGAATGCCGAACCAACGTGCGCCTTCATGATCCGCGCGGATGCCGATATCGACGAGCCGGTAAAAGCTTTTGCGATCGATCAGGGCCTCCAGCCCGGCCCGCACCATGACATAGGGCGACGGCTCTCCCGTTTTCGCATCACGGATCACGCGGATCGGATGATCGCGACCGGCGGCGACGTGATCGCCCACATTGGTGATGAAAATCAGATTTTGACCGGTGCCCGTGAGGCGCGCCTCGAAATCGATGGCGACGAAAGGGACGTCATCGACGGTGATGCCGACCTTTTCGACCGGCGTGACCAGAAAATATTTGCCATTCTCGCGCTTCAGGATCGTCGAGAAAAGGCGTACGAGACTGGGCCTTCCGATGGGCGTCCCCTGATAGAACCAGGTACCGTCGCGGGCGATGCGCATGTCGAGGTCGCCGCAAAACGGTGGATTCCAAAGATGCACCGGCGGCATGCCGCCCGCGTTCAAGGCGGTTTGGGCCGAAGCGGTGATATTTTCCATCGACGGTTTCACGATGTTTTGTGCACTCATGAATTTTGCCATTTCTTCGATGCGCGATATTTGCCTTACTGGAGATGATACAACAGCCGGAAGGAAGTTGTCATGACGGATGCGACCGAGTTGGTGACCGAGATCGAGGCGCTGAGCGAGAAATTGACCACCGCCAGGGCGAGCATCGGCAAGCGGATCATCGGCCAGCCGCAGGTGGTCGACCTGGCGCTGGCCACGATATTGTGTGGCGGCCACGGCCTGTTGATCGGATTGCCGGGACTGGCCAAGACCCGGCTGGTGGAAACGCTGGCGACGGTGATGGGGCTACAGGGAAATCGCGTTCAATTCACCCCGGATCTCATGCCGGCCGACATTCTTGGCTCGGAGGTTCTCGAGACCGCGGCTGATGGAACGCGATCGTTCCGTTTCATCGAAGGGCCGGTTTTTTGCCAGCTGTTGATGGCCGACGAGATCAATCGGGCCAGCCCGCGCACCCAGTCGGCATTGCTGCAGGCGATGCAGGAGAGGCAAGTGACGATCGCGGGGCGCGAACGGCGACTGGGTCATCCATTCCATGTGATGGCCACGCAGAATCCATTGGAACAGGAGGGAACTTATCCTCTGCCCGAGGCGCAGTTGGACCGGTTCCTCCTGCGGATCGACGTGCAGTATCCCGATCGGGAAAGCGAGCGTCAGGTTCTGCTGGCGACGACCGGAACCGAAGAGGCGCGATCCGAACGGATATTCACCGCCGCCGAACTGATCGCCGCGCAGGAGACGGTGCGGCGCATGCCCGTAGGGGATGCGATCCTGGATCTGATTTTGGACCTGGTCCGGTCTTGCCGCCCCGACGAGAAAGGAGCGCCCGAGATCGTGCGTGAAACCGTCAGTTGGGGACCGGGGCCGCGTGCCGCGCAGGCGCTGATGCTGGCGGTCAGGGCGCGTGCGTTGCTCGCTGGCCGGCTGGCGCCGTCGGCCGAGGATGTCGGCGCGCTCGCGCGGGCGGTGTTGTCGCACCGGATGGCGCTGTCTTTCGCCGCCCGGGCACAAGACGTACGGCTGACCGATGTGATCGATCAGGTGGTGGCGCGGGTAACCCGTATCGAGGCGGCGGCTTGAACTGGCGCGTCCCGCATACGCCGATGGGCTTGCGGCGCGCGGCCGAGGAATTGAGCGCACCGCTTCCGGCCCTGCTGGCAGAGGCCCGGCGATTGGCTGCGGCGGTGATTTGGGGGGATCACGGTCAGCGGCGTGCCGGAATGGGTGACGAGTTCTGGCAATATCGTCCCGCGACCTCTATGGATGGCGTGCGCCGCATCGATTGGCGGCGTTCGGCCCGCACGGACGCGCATTTCGTCCGGCAGACCGAGCGGCAATTGGCCCAGTCCGTTCTGTGTTGGGTCGCTGAGGGTTTGTCGATGCGGTTCACCGGTGATCCCGCGCGCCCCGAGAAGGGCGCGCGCGCGCGCCTCTTGGGGCTTGCGGCGTCAATCCTGCTCATTCGGGCGGGAGAGCGCGTCGGCCTGGTCGCGTTGGACGATCGGCCGCGAACGGGTGAAGCGCAGGTGATGCGGTTGGCAGAGGCAATGACGCGTTCGAACGGGGCGGAAGATCATTCGGTCCCCAGGGCTTGGACCATATCGCCGGGATCGCGGGCGGTCTTCCTTTCGGATTTCATGGGAGATCTGGCGCCGATCGAGCGGTCACTGACGCAGGCTGCGGATCGTGGTGTATCGGGGGCGTTGCTGCAGATACTGGATCCCGTCGAGGAAGTTTTCCCCTTTGCCGGGCGGACGCTGTTCGAAAGCATGTCGGGCGCGATCAGTCACGAGACGTTGAAGGCCAGCGGATTGCGTGACCGGTATCTCGACCGGCTGGCCGCCCGCAAGGACCGCCTTTCGCGGATCAGCTTGCAAACGGGCTGGCATTATACGCGTCATCGCACCGATGCGCCCGCGCAAGGGGCCCTTTTGTGGCTCTATCGGGCGTTGGAGCGGGTGCGGCGATGATGACGATCGGTCCCCTTGCGTTCACTGCGCCCTGGCTGCTTCTGGGTCTCGGCGCGCTGCCGGTTCTCTGGCTTCTGCTGCGCGCGGTTCCGCCCGCGCCGATGCGGCGGCGATTTCCCGGCGTGGCCCTGCTTTTGGGATTGACGGATGACGAAACCCAGACCGACAGGACGCCTTGGTGGCTTTTGATGTTGCGCACGGCGGCGGTCGCCGCCGTGATCGTCGGTTTCGCCGGACCGGTGCTGAACCCGCAGGCCGAACGGGCCGGAGACGGCCCGCTGGTGATCGCCGTCGACGGCACCTGGGCGGATGCATGGTCGTGGAATGCGCGCTTGGACCGGATCGATGCGCTTTTGTCCGAGGCCGGACAGGGCGGAAGGCCCGTGGCATTGGTGACGCTCACCGACCCGCCGGCCGGCGCCTTGGAATTCCGATCCGCGGATGTTCTGCGCTTGCGCCTTGCCGGGGTGCGTCCCCGGCCATGGCAGCCGGCCG
>JBCCVK010000262.1:0-4282 GCA_039195495.1 Pseudomonadota bacterium | reverse complement strand
TCGAGCGCGACAACGACAAGAACCCCGTCGTGGCACTCCGCGAGATCGCCGACAATCGTGTGGTGCCCGACGAGCTGCGCGAAGAGGCGATCGAGAGCTATCAGCGCCACATCGAGGTGGACGAGCCGGAGGAGGATAACATGGCCCTCCTCATGGGTGGCGGGGCCGACAGCCCGGTTACGCCCGACCACGGCTTCGGCGCGCCCAAGGCCGATGCGCCCAACATGATGGACGACCTCGACGAGGAGAAGCTGCTGCGCGCCCTGATGGCCGAGCAGGACCGCAACTGACCTCTCACCTTACCGACGCTGCATTCAGGGCCCGGTGATCGCTCGCCGGGCCCGTTTTCATGCCACCGCGTTGACCGACCCTGCTGTGGATGCGAGTTTTCCACAGCGGGGCGACACCAGAGGCGGCTGGGCGTGATCAGGCAGTACGAGCTCGTGGACCTTGTCCGCGGCTACAATCCGAAGACAGACGAGGCGCTGCTGAACCGCGCCTATGTGTTCGGTGCGCGCGCCCACGCCAATCAGCGTCGGGCCTCGGGCGAGCCCTATTTCGGGCATCCGCTCGAGGTGGCGGCGATCCTGACGGGTCTCCGGCTCGACGATGCCACCATCGTCACCGCTCTCCTGCACGACACGATAGAGGACACGCCGGCCACCGCCGAGGAGATCACCCGCCTCTTCGGCGCCGAGATCGCCTCCCTCGTGGAAGGCGTCACCAAGCTCACCAAGCTCGAGACATCTTCGCGCGAGGCAGCGCAGGCGGAGAACTTCCGCAAGCTGCTGCTGGCTATGGCGAAGGACGTGCGGGTGATCCTCGTCAAGCTCGCGGACCGGCTGCACAACATGCGCACGCTCGACCATCTGCGTCCCGACAAGCGCAAGCGCATCGCCCAGGAGACGATGGAGATCTACGCGCCGCTCGCCGGGCGCATGGGCATGCAGAAGATGCGCGAGGAGCTGGAGGATCTCTGCTTCGAGGTGCTGAACCCAGAGGCGCGTACCTCCATCCTGCGCCGCTTCATCAAGCTCAAGCGCGAGAAGGGCGACCGGGTGCCCGAGATCGTGGCGGAGATCCACGGGTTGATCGAGGCAGACGGGATCGAGGCCCAGGTCTACGGGCGGGAGAAGCGGCCCTACTCCATCTGGCGGAAGATGGAGGACAAGAAGATCGCCTTCTCCCAGCTCTCCGATATCTACGCCTTCCGCGTGATCTGCGCCGATGAGGCGGCCTGCTACCGCATCCTCGGCGCGCTTCATCAGTATTGGCGGGCCGTGCCGGGGCGCTTCAAGGAAATCGACACCCTTTGAAAGCAATTCGGCATGATCGCGACCGAAATCGTCCGTGACGATGAAAAAACCGACCCGCCCACCGGTCTGTTTGCCGATGGCGGCGCGCTGCGCCGCGTTTGCGGCTTTCGCAAGCACCAGTGCGGCACCGCCCGGAGGTGCTACCAACACCCATCGCTTTTCAGGGCCGAGAACCGTGTCCTCAAGAAGGTCAAAGCCCAACTTACCGACATAAAAGGCGATCCCCTCATCGTAATCCGGGACAACCAGCGTGGCGGCGGCGACGGACAGCCCCATCAGTTCCCTCCCAGAAGTTTGCCGAGCCCTTTCTTCAATTCATTTTCCAGCTTCTGCTTGGCCGTATCCTCGATCGACTTCGTTCCGGCGGGCCGAACATTCAGTTCCTCCATCACCTTGGTTTTGACCTTTTCCTCCAGCTTCGCTTTTTCGGCCTCAACACGGGCTTTCGCTTCCGCTTCGAGCCGTCGTTTTTCTTCTTCGAAATTCTCGTCGATCAGACTTTCAAGATCGGGACGGAACTTGGGGGACGCCCATGGTCCGGTGATCAAGACCGGCACGCGGATACCGCCGGTGCCGTCACTGCTCTGCAAGGCCGTGGGAACGACCCGGTAGTTGAGCGTCTGCGTGCCCAAGCCAACCCGCCCCGCCCCGGAGGCCCGGGCCAAAGGGGCGGAAAATTGCAGATCCTGATTCCGCAAAACGCCGTCGGCGATCGTGTAGCTGGCGGAGATACCGTCGAAGATCGTCTTTTGTCCCGCACCGCGATACGAGATGTCGAGGTTGCGCAACATGCCGACCAGATCAAGGCCCAGCAATTCGCCTTTGCCAATGGAAAAGGAACCGTCGCCCGACAGACTGTTCATGATGGCGTCCACCGAGTTTCCCACCCCCAGAAAGCTGGTCCGGAAATTGGCGGTGCCGATCAGGCGGTCATAGTCGGCGAAACCACTCAATAATGGCTGCACGGCGACGTTTGCAACGTCGAGATCGCCGCGCACCGAAAGGCCTTCACGACCGTTCACGACAAATTCGCCGGTCACGTTGCCCCGATAAAGGCCGAACTCCCGCATGTCGAAAACCAAGCGCGCCCGATCCAGTGTCGCGATCGAATCAACGGGTCCCACGGTTGCCGAACCAAGATCGATCGATTCGATTCTGAAGGCGAACTCGCCATCGACCGCGCCGAGACCCCTGACATCGATGTTGTTCTTCGGCCAGCCATCCGCGCCACCCGCAGACCTGGAAGGCGCCGCCGCGCCGCCTGCGGACGAACCGTTTTCCGCCGAAAACCCGGCAAGCGACGACAGATCCAGAACATCGGCGGAAAGCCGTGCATGAATGCGCGGAACATCCTCCGGAAATACATCGATATCCCCTGTCAGCGTGTTGTGGTCCAAATCGATCCTGGCTTCCCGCAGATGAACGGACCCTTCGCTTGCAAGGGTCAGCTGGCCATCGATTCGCGCCTTCTGTCCCAATCCTTTCGGTAAATCCGGCGGCGCCTGATCAACGAGCGCCAAAAGCGCCGCCATATCCGCCAAATCGGCATTTATGGTCCCCTCAAGTGCCGGAGTGGTCCCCCCCCTGCCCGAAAAATCGATGGTGGAGCCTCCGATCCCGACCTTCAATGCCACTGGCACGACTTCGCCGGCCAAGGCGGCGGAAAACGCATCCAGCGTCGCGGACGCGCTCAGGGACTGTTCTTTCATCACGCCACTCAGATCGATTTGCGCGGCGCCGTCGAAATCGGGCAGGCGCAGCGTGGCGTCGAGATCGCCGATTTGATAGAATGTCCCGGTCGATGCATCGTGATAGGTCACCTCACCATCCGTAATCTCGGCCAATGCGATCGTAAAAGCGGAAACGCCGCCATCCGCCGCCGCGCCCGCATCGCCGGTTCGCGTCCCGGTCCCGGACGCGGGCGCAGCGGGAGAAGAGAAGCGCCAGTTCGGGGAACCGTCCGCAGATTTTTGCAGCATGACCCTGGGGGCGTCGAACTTCAGCTCCTCGACCTCGATCTTGCGCTGAAATATCAACGCCATCGGATCGATCCCCACCGATAATCTTTCGGCGCTCAGCATCGGTCCCTCATCCGACCATTCGGCATTGGCAAGGGCCACCGACCCTATGCGCACGCCGAGACGGGGCCAGACGGTCGGACGGATCTCACCGTCAAGGAACAGAGCGCGACCCGTACCGTTTTCGAATCGCTGCTCCACAAGATTTGCGATGCGTTCGGTCGGAATGAGAAACAATGCCGCCACCGCGACGAAGACGAGTATTATGCAGGCGAAAAGAAGACGGAAGAGCCAGCGCATGGCGGTTGCCTTTCGATGATCGGGTCGGTGCGAACTTAAACCCCGGCGAATGGCGGAACAAGGCAAGATCGCCGCTCCCCTTTTCAGACACGCAGCCGCGCACTATACCCTCCGGATGAGCATGAACCAGACAGATTTGCGTCCCGATCCGTCCCGGCCTTCCCGCCGGAAGGACGGCACGCGCGCCCATCGCCCGGCGATCGGGATGGTCAGCCTTGGCTGTCCCAAGGCACTGGTCGACAGCGAACGGATTCTGACCCGCCTGCGGGCCGAAGGTTATGCGATCAGCGCCGACTATCGGGGCGCGGACGCGGTCATCGTGAACACCTGTGGTTTTTTGGATTCGGCCAGGGTCGAAAGTCTCGAGGCCATCGGCGAAGCACTGACCGAAAACGGCCGGGTGATCGTGACCGGTTGTCTGGGGGCGGAACCCGACTACGTCACCGGTGCGCATCCAACGGTTCTGGCCGTGACCGGCCCGCATCAATACGAGCGGGTGCTGGATGCCGTGCATGCCGCCGTGCCGCCCGTGCCCGATCCGTTCATCGATCTGCTTCCCGCCAGTGGGATCAGGTTGACGCCACGCCATTACAGCTATCTGAAGATTTCCGAAGGCTGTAACCACAAATGCGGATTTTGCATCATCCC
>JBCCVK010000261.1:0-4286 GCA_039195495.1 Pseudomonadota bacterium | reverse complement strand
GTTGCGCACGAGAAACTGCAATTCGGTCCGAAACAGGCCCACCCCCTCGGCCCCCGATCCGGCGAGCGAGGGTAAATCCGCCATCAAGCCAGCGTTCATATGCAGGCTCACCGTCTCACCGCCAAGCGTTGTGGCCGGCTTTTCCCGGATCGAGGCGTAACGCTTCAAAGCGGCCGCCTGCATCGCGATCTTGTCGCGAAACGCGGTCTTGACCCGCTCCTCGGGACGCAAATGCACAATACCCTGATCGCCATCGACCAGAATCGGATCTCCGTTCAAGGCTTCGGTGGTAATCCGCTCGGCATTGATGACGAGCGGGACCGCCAGCGCGCGCGCGACGATGACGGCATGGCTTCCGACCGAACCTTCCTCCAAAACGATGCCTTTGAGACCACGGCCATATTCCAAAAGCTCGCCCGGGCCGATATTGCGGGCCACGAGGATTGGATCGGAAGGCATTTCGGCCCCGGTGTCCTTGCCTTGTCCGGTCAGGATGCGGAGCAGACGATTCGAGATGTCATCCAGATCATGCAGCCGTCCGCGCAAATACGAATCGGGCACCCGACCGAGCCGCGCGCGCGCCTGCGACTGTTCCTTCTCGACCGCGGCTTCGGCGGAAAGGCCGTTGGCGATGCTCTCCTCCATCCGCCGCAGCCATCCACGGGAATTCGCAAACATGCGATAGGTTTCGAGAACCTCCAGCTCTTCCTTTTCCTTGCGCCCGGCGGTCGACAGCAGCTGATCCACGGACACCCGCAACATGTCGATGGCTTTCGTCAGCCGTTCTCGCTCTAACCGCGGATCATCGGCGAACGGATTCGTAACCACCACACGCGGCTCGTGCAGCCAAACCCGACCCTCGGCGGCGCCTTCCTGACCGATTCCCCCGCGCAGGAAAACCTGATGCGTGTGTCGCGCGGCCAGGGCTTCGCCTTCGCCCACAAAGGCCCCCAGTTCGGCCATCTCGGCCAGAACCATCGCCACGACCTCCAGGGCGTAGATCTCGTCTTCGGAATATTGCCGGGCATCCTTGGATTGAACGACCAGCACGCCAAGCTTCTCACCCAATCGCTGTACGGGCACGCCAAGAAAGGAAGAATATATTTCCTCCCCCGTTTCCGGCATGTAACGAAACCCCTTTTCCCTCGGGGCATCCGCCGTGTTGACGCAACGGTTCGTCCTGGCGACGCGGCCCACGAGCCCCTCGCCGATGCGCAGGCGGGTCTGGTGCACGGCCTCTGATTTCAGACCTTCCGTCGCGCATAGTTCAAGCGTTTCGGAATCCCGGAACAAATAAATCGAACATACGTCGGCGCTCATCGAATCCGCGATCAGATGCGTGATCCGGTCCAGCCGCTTTTGTCCCTCGGCCTGCTCCGCGAGCGTATCGCGCAAGCGTCCGAGAAGTTTGCGGGATTGGCTTTCCGTTCGTTGAGGCATGACCGCCCGGGCTCAGGTCGCCCTCTCCAATTCAAAGGCATCATGCAGGGCCTGAACGGCCAGTTCCATATATTTCCGGTCGATCAGCACCGAAATCTTGATCTCAGAGGTGGTAATGACCTTGATGTTGATTCCCTCCCGACCGAGCGTCTCGAACATCTGCTTCGCCACCCCGACATGGCTGCGCATACCGATGCCCACGACCGAAATCTTGGATACGTTCGTGTCGACCAGCAGCGATCTGAAACCGATCGGACCGTCTTCCCGCGCGTCTCTCAGCGCCCTCTCGGCATGTTTCACCCGATCCACCGGCAGCGAGAACGTCATGTCCGTGCGGCCTTCCTCGGAGATGTTCTGAACGATCATGTCGACATTGACGCCGGCTTCGGCAAGGGGACCGAAAATGGAGGCGGCGGTCCCCGGTTGATCGCTTACCGCGACAAGGGTCATTTGAGCTTCGTCGCGGGAATACGTGATCCCGGCCACAACATTCGATTCCACAATGTCCTCCTCGTCGCAGACCAGCGTGCCGGATGTGTCGGTATCTTCGTCGAAGGTGGACAGCACCCGCAACTTCAGCTTGTAACGCATGGCCAGTTCCACGGAGCGGGTTTGCAAGACCTTCGCTCCCAGCGACGCCAGTTCCAACATCTCCTCGAAGGCGATACGGTCCAGCCTGCGGGCCTTCGAACTGATGCGCGGATCCGTGGTGTAAATGCCGTCCACATCGGTGTAGATGTCGCAACGCTCGGCGTCGAAGGCCACGGCGAAGGCCACGGCGGTGGTGTCGCTGCCCCCTCGGCCAAGCGTGGTGATCCGCCCTTCCGGACTGATCCCTTGAAACCCCGCGACGACGGCCACTTTCATACCCTCGGCAAACTTCGCGTTCAAGTTGTGAGTGGGAATCTCTTCGATCCGGGCCGCCGAATGGACCGAGGTGGTTTTCACCGGCGCCTGCCACCCTTGCCAGCTGCGGGCGGGAACGTTCATTTCCTGCAGGATCAGCGCCATCAGCCCGGCGGTCACATTCTCACCGGAACTGACCACAGCGTCATATTCGCGCGCATCGTGAAATGTCGAGATGTCATTGATCCAGCCGACCAGTTCGTCGGTCTTGCCCGCCATGGCCGAGACGGTCACGATCACCTCGTAACCATTGGCGACCTCGGCGCTCACGCGTTCGGCGGCGCGTCGAATACATTTCAGCGTAGCAAGCGACGTACCGCCGAATTTCATCACCAGACGTGGCATCGCCGCCCTTCCCTGAAATCGCTGATCTCTTACGCAACACGTGGACAAAGGACAAGATCAGGAAGATTTCCCTTGCATATCGCCTCAGATCAGCGCGCCGACACGGCCGCGAACCCGCCGGAACGACCGACACGACACCGCCTCAATTCGTTCTGCGGCCGGTCATGAACGGTAGCGGCGCGACCGGCACACCGTCTTCGATCAGCCGCCGAGCCTCGTCCGGACGGGCCTCGCCATAGATCGAACGCTCAGCCGCGTCACCTTGATGGATACGGCGGGCTTCGTCGGCAAACCGCGTGCCGACATATTCCGAATTCTCGGTGATCTTCTTGCGAAGTTCCGCGATCATCCGTTCCGCCGGGGACGCGGGCGCCCCGAGCGGCCCATGTGCAGGCCCCTCTTGCTCGTGCTTCTCCGGCTTGGAAGAGGCAAGGCGCGGCGCCATCACACTCTTCTCGATGCGATCGGAACCGCAGATGGGGCAACTGATATGCCGACCCTGCCGCAGCCTTTCAAAGGCCTCTGCCGACTGGAACCAACTGTCGAAGTTGTGTTCGCGGTCGCATTTCAAGGCGTATCTGATCACTTGGACCCCTTATCGGTCATTCTCAAGCAGATATTCGCGCGGGCGGGAAATTCAACCGAAGCCCGACACTTGGCCAAGACTGTCCGGATTGAAATGGCGAATGATCTGACGCAGTCCAGGCGTATCCACGCGTGCGACCGCTTGTTTCTGACTGAACCATTTGCGTTCACGTTCGCCCGCCTCCGGAAACTCATCGCTCAGCTTTTTGACCTTAAGCGGAAAAACCGCGACGACACATGGAATTCCGGCAAAGTTACCGTGCAATTTCGTGTAGGAATAGATGCCTACGCAAACATCGCTGACCGCGCCTTTCGCGCCGCCTTCCTCCCATGCCTCCATCGCGGCGGCCTCGGAGGGTGTCAGGCCGTTCATGGGCCATCCCCGGGGGAGAGCCCAGCGTTTGGTACGGCGCCCGGTGATGAGCAGAATCTGAAGCCCCCTGCCCTGCCTGCGATAACACAGTGCCGCGAACTGTGTGCGGACATCGGATTTGCTCGCCCATCCCATTTTAAGCGGGACTTGCCTGGTTCGCATCAGTTGCATTTCTTGAAATCGTCGTATGTCGTGTGTGAATGAGTGTACAGCAACCGTCTCAGGAAACCATCCCAAAACACAGGTCCATTCCCGACATCGCCCCGGGCCCTGCATATCTCGAATGGCGGATATGCGCTTCGCCTCCGACGTGGAAGGGCGCCGCGACAGCCCGTGCTTGCTCGGGATCGTCGTTGCGCTCTTACGCATCGGCGCGCATCGTCGGCCACCCGCCGACAGCGGCGAATTGTCCCTCGGCGGCCGGTGCGGAAGATCGGCGCCCATCGCCAGCCCGCAAAAGCCGCGCAGCGGCGATACGACGGGCTGGAAACCCTTTGCGCATGCCGCCGCGGCCAGTGTATCCCGACCAGGTCTTTCGGCAAACTAGACGCGAAATCCATCGGCGGCGGCGAATCGGTTCCGTTCACGTTATCGACCGGTCGGGAAGGGATGGATTTCCATCTTCACCGGAACCGAG
>JBCCVK010000260.1:0-4322 GCA_039195495.1 Pseudomonadota bacterium | reverse complement strand
GAGATGCACACATGTCCGGCCCACCCGTCTCATCGATTCGCAATCTCGGCCCCGCTTATGAAAGGGCCTGCGCCCGCGCGGGCATCAACAGCGCCGAAGAGTTGCGCGCCCTCGGCGCCGACGCCGCTTACGCCCGTCTGCTGGAAACCGGCACAAAGCCCCATTTCATCGGCTATTACGCGCTGGTCATGGGGTTAGAGGGCCGCCCTTGGAACGATTGCACGGGGGAAGAAAAAAAGCGCTACGCGCCCGTTTCGACGACCTCAAGGCGCGAAGCCACGACCGCGACCGCGATAGGCGGGAGACGATTTTGAACCGGATCGGCGTCGTCGACCTGCCCCGGGAAAAACCACCCCGCAGGCGGCCGGATCGACTTCCCCATGCTGAAGCCGTTCAACCGACCAGTTCGAGCCCCGAGAAAAAATAACCGATCTCCGCCACGGCGGTCTCGGGCGCATCCGAACCGTGAACCGAATTCTCCCCGACCGATTCGGCGAATTCGGCACGAATGGTGCCCGGCGCCGCATCGGCGGGATTGGTGGCACCCATCACCTCACGATTTTTGGCGATCGCGCCCTCACCTTCCAGAACCTGTACCACGATCGGGGCCGAGGCCATGAAATCGCACAGTTCCTCGTAAAACGGGCGCTCGGCGTGCACGGCATAGAAGACACCCGCCTGCGCCTTGGTCAGTTGGATGCGCTTTTGTGCGATGATCCGCAGACCGGCTTCTTCGAACTTGGCGTTGATCTTGCCGGTCAGACTGCGCTTGGTGGCATCGGGTTTGATAATGGACAGCGTGCGTTCAATGGCCATCTGGCTCGCTCCTTTGGGGTGGGCGGCCGGTCCGCCCGGACAATTTGCGCGCCGCCTACCACGCAGCGCACGACTTGAAAAGACGCCGCGATCGAAACCGGCCATGCACGGGCATCGAGGTCAAGGATACGGGCGCGGGAAAGCGGAGGGCAGCACGCCCGTCACGTCGAAACGATTTTCGAAAGCGGCATGTCCGCATGATCTCCAACGTGCTTTCACCGCCCCGATCCCGGGCGCGGCTTTCCCGCTCCCCCACCCGTCGCGGCAAGGCATGGACCGTCACGGCTGCGATGATATCCCAAAGCCCCTGGCCGGACGGGTGATGAATAAGCCTCAGACCGGTTGTTTGGTCGTGCGAAGATAGGGAAAATGAGTGGTAAACTCGCCGAACTTCGCCTTGGCATCTCCGTCGGAAACGGTTGCCGGAATGATGACGTCCTGTCCCTGGCTCCAATTGGCGGGCATCGCAACGCCATGGTTGACCGATATCTGCAAAGCATCGAGGGCGCGCAGCACCTCGCCAAAGTTCCGGCCGACGGTCATCGGATAGGTCATCGTCAGAAGCAGTTTCTTCTCGGGGCTGATAATGAAGACCGAGCGTACCGTCGCACTGTCGGCAGGCGTGCGGCCATCGGGCAGATACGCGTCGGCGGGCAGCATGTCATAGAGTTTCGAAACCTTCAGACCGTCATCGGCGATGATGGGAAATCCCGCCTCGACCCCGGCGAAGCGGCTGATGTCGCCCTTCCATTTCCGATGATCCTCGACCTTGTCGACCGAGATGCCGATCACCTTCGTGTTGCGCCTGGCCCATTCGTCAGCCAGTTGCGCGACGACCCCGAACTCGGTGGTGCAAACGGGGGTGAAATCCTTGGGATGCGAAAAAAGGATGGCGTAGCTGTCGCCAATCCATTGATGAAAGTCGATGTGACCTTCGGTCGTCTCGGCCGTGAAATTCGGAACGGTGTCGTTAATCCGCAATGCCATGAGGGGCCTCCTTCGATCGGGTTGATGCTAGAGTGCTGGGATGCCTGATAAGAATCGCGTATCCATCCTACACGTGTCGCGGCGGCGATGACCACAGGCAAGACCAGCCATTCCGGCGAAACCGTGCTCGAAAGGTCATCACCCGATCGGCGGCGGCGAAGAAGTCGCGTCGGGATCGGCGGCCGCTCTTGCGCAGAAAAAGAAAAATCGCCAATGACAGAACGGAAGCGAATTGCAAGTGGAGGATAGCATGTTGGAAAAACGCGATTTCTATATCAACGGCCGGTGGGTGACACCGGACAGGTCCGATGGTTTCGACGTCATCGATCCCTCGACGGAAGAGGTCTGCGCGGTGATCTCCCTCGGCGGTCAATCCGACACGGATGCGGCCGTGGCCGCCGCCCGCGCGGCGTTCGAGCCTTGGGCGGCGACCCCCAAGAACGAACGGCTGGCCCGGATCGAAAAGCTCTCGGAGATTTATGAAAACCGCGCCGAGGACATGGCACGGGCGATCAGCGCGGAGATGGGCGCCCCCATCGAAATGGCGCGCAGCCAGCAGGTGACCGCAGGCAGTTGGCACATCAAGAATTTCATCCACGCCTATCGGAACTTCGACATGGATCGGCTGCTGTCCGACCGTGCGCCCAACGACCGTATCCTGATGGAGCCCATCGGTGTCTGCGGCATGATCACCCCATGGAACTGGCCGATGAACCAGGTGACGCTGAAATGCATACCCGCGATGCTGGTGGGCTGCACGATGGTGTTGAAACCGTCGGAAGTCGCGCCACTGTCCTCGATGGTCTTCGCCGAAATCGTGGACGAGGCCGGGCTTCCGCCAGGGGTGTTCAACCTGGTCAACGGCAACGGATCGGGTGTGGGCACGCAGTTGTCGCTGCATCCGGACGTGGACATGATTTCCTTCACGGGATCGACCCGCGCCGGGATCGAGATTTCCAAAGCAGCCGCCAACAGTCTGAAGCGCGTATCGCTGGAATTGGGCGGCAAAGGGGCCAACCTGATCTTCGCCGATGCCGATCCGACGGCGGTAAAGCGCGGCGTACTGCATTGTTTCAACAATACCGGCCAGTCCTGCAATGCTCCAACCCGAATGCTGGTGGAACGCCCGATATACGAGCAGGCGGTCGAAGACGCGCGCAATGTGGCCGAAAAGATGACCGTCGACCTGGCCTCGCGCGAGGGGAGGCATATCGGACCGGTGGTCTCGCAAGTGCAGTTCGACAGGATTCAGCATTTGATCCGAAAAGGCATCAGCGAAGGTGCCCGGTTGGTCATCGGCGGCACCGGACGTCCCGACGGGTTCAAATCCGGCTACTTCGTGCGGCCCACGATCTTTGCGGATGTGACCAACCACATGGCCGTCGCGCAGGAAGAGATTTTCGGTCCCGTGCTGTCGATTCTGCCCTTCGAAACCGAAGAGGAGGCCATACAGATCGCCAACGATACGGTTTACGGTCTGACCAACTATGTCCAGTCGCAGGATGGCGCGCGGCGGAACCGGCTTGCCCGTCGCCTGCGTTCGGGTATGGTCGAGATGAACGGTAAGGAACGGGCTGCGGGCAGCCCGTTCGGCGGCTACAAGCGTTCGGGCAACGGACGCGAGGGCGGCATCTGGGGAATCGAGGAGTTTTTAGAGGTCAAGGCCGTATCGGGCTGGGCCGCGGAATGACCGGCCGGCAGCGCGGGGTCTTCTAATACCGGACCTGCGGCCTCATCGAAAGGTCATGAGGCCGCAGCATCGTTTCATGGGCAAGCGTGCCCCCGTTCTCTCGCGGACAAGTCAGGGATGCGCATCCTTTTCGGCAAAGTTCGTGGACGACCGGAGAAGATGCCGCAGGACTTCAGGACGTCCATTGACCTGCGTCAAGCCCGCGCATCGAAAAACGGGTTCTCGCGGAAATTTCCCGCGCCATGCCGAGGAAAAAGAGCTCAAAAAGGCAAGCGACACGTCCGCTGCGGCGGGGAAGTGGCCCGTATATCGCATCGACAATCGGCGAAATGATTTCGATGATCGTGCATGGACGGGCTTGATCTTATCAGAGAATGGGCCGATTGCGCCGGCCCCGGGAAAAGAAAGAATGCAATCCATGTCGAACACCCGGCTTGAAGCCATCATCGAAACCGCCTGGACAGACCGAGACGGGATCACGTCCGCCACCGGCGGCGAAGTCCGTACAGCCATCGAGGATGTTCTGAACGCCCTGGACGATGGCGCCCTGCGTGTCGCCGAGAGACGGGAAAACGGCGATTGGCATGTGAATCAATGGGTTAAAAAAGCCGTTTTGCTAAGTTTCCGATTGAAAGACATGACATCGCAATCCGGCGGTCCACAGGGCGGAACCTGGTGGGACAAGGTGGACAGCAAGTGGAAAGATTGGGACGATACGCGCTGGAAGACGGCGGGTTTCCGCGCCGTGCCCAATTGCGTCGTGCGCAGAACCGCCTATATCGCCCCGGACGTGGTTCTGATGCCGGCTTTCGTGAACCTCGGCGCCTAT
>JBCCVK010000259.1:0-4325 GCA_039195495.1 Pseudomonadota bacterium | reverse complement strand
TCAGGCTGCTCTGCGACGCCTTTGTAGCCTGATGACCGAGGGAACGTCGCCGTTGTCCGGCGTGGCACGATAAATGCCGTCTTCACAGAGTGATGCCGTTCCTTTGAAGCTCTCTAGTCCCGAAAGCGGGACAGTGGTTGGGATGTTGGTCCCGCCGGATGTGAGGTTTGCAGACAGGAGTCTGCCAAAAGAGAGCACGCCTCGGGCACCGAAATCAGAAACAATCTATTGACGGAGAAATCATCATGTGAGGCCGGACACAAGACCGCTTCTGAAAAGGTACGCAAAATCTCATTTAACCCTTGCTATGCGGGACACATCCACACAGGACATTACCGGCGCTTCGGCTCGCAGATACGCCGCACATACGTTTCCGGAGCGCGCGCGGCACGCGCTTTCAGGACCATGCCGGCGCAAACGATCGGGACGGCCGGCTCACAAGGGCCGGTGCACGAAGTCGGCGCGCGCGTAGCCCTGAAGATAAAGCAGCGCCGTCAGGTCCCCATGATTCACGCGCACGGGAATTTCCTTCTGCACCGAGGTTTTGGCATGCAGCGCGACACCCGTGCCCGCCCGCTTGAGCATGTCCAGATCGTTGCTCCCGTCCCCCACGGCCAGCACATCGTCTCGGGCGATGCCCAATCGGGCGGTGATCCGCTCCAAGGCTTCCACCTTCGCCCGACGGTCGAGAACGGGGTGCCCGATACCGCCCGTCAGGCGGCCGTTTGACACCAACAACGTATTCGCCTGACTCTCGTCGAACCCCAAATGCCCCGCCACCGGGTCCGCGAACGCCGTGAATCCGCCCGAAACCAGCGCCGCATAACCGCCATTGGCCTTCATCGTTCCGACCAGGACCCGCCCGCCCGGCGCCAATGTGATCCGTTCCTCGAGCACGCGGTCGATCACGCCGGCATCGACGCCGGCGAGCAATCCCACCCGCTCGGTGAGCGCGCGTTCAAAATCCAGCTCTCCATTCATCGCCCGCATGGTAATCTCTTTGACATGGTCGCCGACGCCGGCCATGTCGGCCAGCTCGTCGATGCATTCCTGCCGGATCATCGTGCCATCCATGTCCGCCAACAGCATCTTCTTGCGGCGGGCCGCGGTGGGTTGCAGGACAAGGTCAACTCCCGCGCGCTGCAAATCCGTCCAGGTGTCCCACAGATCATCCGGCACCCGCCCCACTTCGAACGCCGCCGCTTCATCCGGAGACAGCCACGTCGTGCCCCCCCCGTTCCAGGCGGTGCGCAGCGTTTCCACCAGGGCATAATCCAGATCGCATCGCTGCGGATCGACCAGAAGCGTGGCGACGAACATGACCGGGACCTTTCCCACATCCGATGCGAACTTACGCGAAGCGACCCGCAGGCGCCAGGATGAAGGATGCGGCGCCTGCCGCACCCCGAGCGGCAAAGTGCTGCACGATCCGTCCGGGCGGCTGCAGGGCGCGGCGGCGGTATCCCTTGGGGGGTCCTTGAGGCCCGCCTCGGTTCCGGGTATGCAGGTTCCGAGAGGTCGGCGCGGGCGAGCGCCTCGACAACCCGGTCAGGTCCGGAAGGAAGCAGCCGTAACGAGCCCCGTTCGGGTCGTGTCCGATCTCTCGCCTATCCGCTGCGCGGACGTGAAGCGAGATGTCCCAAACCCGGATCATTTGGAACCGGGACCGTGTTTCCCGCCGTTTGGACAGCTTGGATCGCGCCATCTTCCCACGCCGGCTCTGATGCCGGGACGCGTTTCGCCAACTGTCCGAGGATGGAGGCGCCCTGTGCATTCTCGGTGCGGACGGCACGCGGGCATTCGAAGGGGGCTTGTCCGACGGATCCGGATGCGATCCTGCGGACGATGTCCGACCACGCCGGATCGGCGGGCAAGACCGTCCATGATTCCGGACCGCTGTCGATCTGGCTGACGCGGGACCTCGCCACGCGGTGCGCCGCTTGTCCGCATCGATGCGCGTGCCGCCGGCAAGGCGCTGCCGGCGCGGATGAGCAGGTCCGACGGATCCGAGGCGAGGGCACCGGCGCAACCGGCGCGCACCGGCTGATCCGGTGCGTCCCGCGGGTTCTTCCCGCGCAAGGCCCGGGCCGTCCGACCGGCCGAAAAGAAGGGTCTCGGGAAAGCGGCCAGGCCCCAGGCGGACAGATATGCCGCCCGCGTCGTGCGCGGAAAACCCGACCTGAACGGCCGTCAGTCTTCGGCCACTTCGGACAGGATTTCCAATGCGCGTGCATGCAACGCCGGAGTGGCCGACGCGATCACGCGCCCGCCCGCATGGGCGGACCCGCCCCGCCAGTCGGTGACCAGCCCGCCTGCGGCCCGCACGACGGCCATCGGCGCCTGGATGTCGTGGGCCGCCAAACCCGCCTCGATCACGAGATCGATCTGCCCCATCGCCAAGAGGGCATATCCATAACAGTCCATCCCGTAGCGGATCAGCCGGCAGGAGCGTGCAACCGCTTGAAAACCTTGCCGTTCGTTCGCGGTTCCGATCTCGGGGAAAGTGGTCAAGAGCTTGGCTTCCGCCAACTGCCGCGTGGCGCTGACGGTCAACGACCGTATGTCATGCGGACCTTGAAAGCCAGCCCATCCGTCGTATCCGGTGAAACGTTCGCCGATATAGGGCTGATCGATCACGCCCAAAAGCGGTGGCGCGCCTTCCGGGCCTGCGGCGATCAGCACCCCCCATGTCGGCGTGCCGGCGATGAATCCCCTGGTCCCGTCGATGGGATCAAGCACCCAGGTCAGGCCCGACCGGCCTTCCCGGCGCCCAAATTCTTCACCCGACACGCCATCGTCCGGCCGTTCGGCGTGCAGAACCGCGCGCATGGCGCGTTCTCCCGCTCGGTCGGCTTCGGTCACCGGGTCGAAACCCGTGGGCTTTTTGTTATGCGTCGGCAGCGCCGCGCTGCGGAAATAAGGCAGGATGGCCCGGCGCGCGGCATCGGCGGCGCGATGCGCCGTGGCTGCAAGAGCATTCAGATCCCAATCCGCCATCGTGCTAGACCGTTATCACGCCAGAGGCGGCCATGGGATCTTCCGCGCGCATGGTGTCGGGCCGCCGGCACGGCCATCTCCCATATGCGCCAAGGTCCTCGATCCACCGCAATCGAAATCCATCGGACTGGATGGCCGTCCCATCGCTTCCTCGCATTCGGGCTGTTCGGAAGGAACGTGAAGCATAAAACACACCGATTGGAAAGACCCGCCGCGCAAGCGCGCCCGTCGATTTGGATCGGCGGACCGGGTTGCTGGCCCCTGCGCCATCCCGTCCTGCCCATTGTGGCCGTATCATCGACGCGCATACGCTCAAAGTGTTGGGCGACGCATATGGCCGGATATGCGGCAAGGGCGCGGCATCATATGGCCGCGGGAGAATTCTGCAACACGTCCCGGCTGCCGTTCCCGTCGGGATTGCAGGCATGTTCCCGTGTCTTGGCGGCGGGATCCGACGATCCGCCGGCTTTCCCGGACCCTGCCCCGCGCCAACGGAGATCGCCCGGGTTGAGGGCATTTTAAAGCGGGGCGATCGGATGGACCTTTGGCGCCCGCCGCGTTATCTGGCGGTGAAACGGCAGAAAGGAAACACCCATGTTCGACCACGCTGGTCCCATCCCCGTCACCTCGTGCAAAGCCGCGCCCTTGAAAGGCGACGCTCACGTACCGGGCGACAAGTCCATCAGCCATCGTGCGCTGATTCTCGGGGCCATGACCGTGGGAGAGACCCGGATCGAGGGCCTGTTGGAAGGCCGGGACGTTCTGGACACCGCTGAGGCGATGCGCGCCTTCGGGGCCGATGCCGTCGACCATGGAGGCGGGCGTTGGTCGGTGCATGGCGTCGGTGTCGGCGGTTTCGCCGAGCCCGAGCGGGTGATCGATTGCGGCAACTCAGGCACCGGTGTGCGGTTGATCATGGGAGCGATGGCGACGACGCCGATCACGGCGACCTATACCGGCGATGCCTCGCTGAATAAACGGCCCATGGGGCGCGTAACCGATCCTCTGGCGATGTTCGGCGCGCGCGCGTATGGGCGCGAGGGTGGCCGTTTGCCGATGACCATCGTCGGCTCCGGCGAGCCGACGCCGGTGCGGTATGCGGTGCCGATGGCCTCGGCCCAGGTGAAATCCGCAGTGCTTCTGGCCGGGCTGAACGCGCCGGGACAAACCGTGGTGATCGAAAAAGAAGCGACGCGGGATCATTCCGAGCGGATGCTCGCAAGCTTCGGAGCCGAGGTGACGATCGAGGAGACGGATGAGGGCCGGACCATCGTCCTGACCGGTCAGCCGGAATTGAAACCGCAGACCATCGTGGTGCCGCGCGATCC
>JBCCVK010000258.1:0-4332 GCA_039195495.1 Pseudomonadota bacterium | reverse complement strand
CGCCGCTTTGATATCCCTTCCCAGTCCTGCGACTGGTTTGTGACATCCGGTGAGGGCCGAGGCCCGCCCGGCTTGAAATGGCATCTTGTCCGATCAGGCCGGGGGTCGAAGCGCCTGCCTCGATGACGCACTGTTCACGCTGCGATATGGATCGATTTGATCCTGGGAATTGGATCGACGAAAAAGATGGACTGTTTTCGTCGTCCTGCACGCCGCGTAAGTTCCGACAGGTGCGTCGCCACCGGTTTTCGGACCTTGGATGGACACGATCCCGCCTCTTGCCGTTTTGCCGACGGAACGCTGGTCGTTCGATGCGCGCCGAGTGGCGGCCGTTACCAAAGATGCGACACCCATCGCGAAAGAAAAGGGGCCGGGAGGGTGGCCGGCCCCTTCGTGTCTATGCCATCTCGTGGCGGTTATTCCCGATTGCCCAGAAATTGCAGCAGGAACATGAACATGTTGATGAAATCGAGATAAAGGCTCAATGCCCCCATGATCGCCGATTTCTCCAACCATTCGGTCTGTCCAGTATGTGCCATCTGCAGATAGGTGTTCTTGATGTTCTGCGTGTCGAACGCCGTCAAGCCCGCGAAGATCAGGACGCCGAGAAGCGAGATGGCGAACATGATGGCGGGAGAGGCGAGGAAGATGTTCACGATCGACGCGACGATCAAGCCGATCACGCCCATGATCAGGAAACTGCCCCATCCCGAGATGTCTTTCTTCGTGGTATAGCCCCAAAGGCTGAGACCCGCGAAGGCGATTGCGGTAACCAGGAAGGTCTGGATGATCGAATAGCCGGTGAAGGTGATGAAAATCCAGCTGATCGAGATGCCCATCAGGGTGGCGAAGGCATAGAAGAACAACTGTGCGGCCGCCGCGGAGATGCGGTTGACCGCGGCGCCGAGACCGAACACCATCGCCAATGGCGCGAACATGATCACCCAGCGCAGCCACGAAGTATAGATCGCGGCCCCCAGGCCGGTCAGATAGGTGCCGTTGCCAAGCTGGCCGACCGCCAGATCTGGGTCGGATGTCGTCGCCAGACCCGATATGGCCCACGCCGCCAAACCGGTGATCAGCATGCCCACGGACATGGTGCCGTAGACCTTGTTCATATGGGCACGAAGGCCCGCGTCGATCTCAGCAGTGCGGACGCCCGCGCCTGCCGAACGGATCGCTTGATAATCTGCCATTATGATCCTCCGTCGAGTTGCAGTAACACGGCGTGAAAAGTCGGCCGTCGCTATGGGACGATATTGGTCATAGCGGGCGTGATTTCAAGTTTTTGCAACCGGTTTCGACGTGAAATCGTACCTCTGGCGAAAGGAACGTCCCCCGCGGAAAAGCAGCCTTGATCCAGATTCGATTTCATCGCTCTCGACGTCGTCAGAGAACCGCGCGGATGGTGCTTTGCGCATGACGCCGGTTCCGTGCGGACCGTCATCTGTCATGCCGGAAAATACCGTTCCGTTCCAGATATGCGGACCCCTTCCCCTTCTCCTCGGAGCGCATGTTCGGCGCCCCGCGGCCGACGGGCATTGGTGCGACGTTTTCGATGGGACGAAAGCGGATCGGCCTTCGGCCATCGTCATCGAAGCGATGGGAAGGCTTCGAGCGGGAACACTCCCTTCAGAACCTTGAAGTGTTCCCGTTCCGTCGGTCGTCTTGCGTGGCTGTCCGATCATCCCGGGCGGCGCCAAGTCAAGTCCGAAGGGGCGCATGCCGGACCTGGCCGGGAGCCGCCCGCACGAATTGATCGTTCAGCGCATCCAGTGGTTGGGAACATCCCAGAAGGGGCGCGCCGCCTCGCTCTGGGCCTGCTCCCGTGTCAGACCGATGTCCTTCAGGGTCTCGTCGCTCAGATCGCGCAGACCCCTCCTTTGCCGGGCAAGGCTGAACAAGGCGGTGACGGCCGTCATGATGGCCAGACCGCGCCGAAAACCGGAATGGGTAAGATGCAATATTGCCTGCGTCATGATAATCACCTCTAGGATGGTGATGAGTCTTCAATGATCCATCACGATACTTGATTTGTTTGCCACAATATAGTTCATTATGAAAATGAATGATTTTGACGCAAACCATCAGGAAAGATGATATGCCGCGTAATCTCGACATGACGGCCCTGCGTTCCTTCGCGGCCGTTGCCGAAGCCGGTGGTGTGACCAAGGCGGCGGGTTTTCTCAATCTTACGCAATCGGCCGTGTCCATGCAACTGAAGCGGCTGGAGGATTCGCTGGGGGTGGTCCTGCTGGATCGATCGACCCGGCAGATTTCGCTGACCGCGACCGGAGAGCAGTTGCTTAGCTATGCCCGGCGCATATTGCTGTTGAACGACGAAGCGTTTGACCGCCTGACGTCACAGAATTTCGAAGGTGAGATCGCGCTTGGCGTGCCGCACGACATCGTCTATCCGGCGATCCCCCAGGTTCTGCAGCGTTTCAGCGCGGACTTTCCGCGCATGCGCATTCAACTGCTGTCCTCGATCACGCGCAAGTTGCGCGAACAGTTTTCTCAGGGTGCGATCGACATGATCCTGACGACGGAGGACTCGTGCGGGGAAGGTGGCGAGACGCTGGAGGAAAAGCGCTTGGTCTGGATCGGCGCGCCAGGCGGCAGCGCCTGGAAAAGCCGCCCGCTGCGCCTGGCCTATGAACATAATTGCATCTTCCGCGGACCGGTGCAGAAAGCTCTGGATCAAGCGGGCGTGGATTGGGAAATGGCGGTGGAATCGGACTCTACGCGAACGATCGAGGCCGCGGTCAGCGCCGATTTGGCGGTTCACACCGTCATAGAAGGGATGGAGCCGCCTCATGTCGAACGGATTCAGCATGGCGGCGCCCTGCCCGAACTGCATACGGTGAAGATCAACTTCTACCTCTCGGAACTCGCTCGGGGCCCTGCCGAATTGGCGCTGGCCGACCTCGTGCGTCAAGCCTATCGCGGCTTCAGCCGCTCATTGTCACAACGACCTTCCCGGTTGATTGCCGGCTCCGCAGCAACTCCAGCGCATCTGAGGCCCGTTCCAACGGTAGGACATGGCTGATACGCGGCGTCAGTCGCCCCTGGTCATACCATGCGAGAAGCGCTTTGAGACTGTCGGTGACGACTTGCGGTTTGAAGGCGAGATATCCGCCCCAATACATGCCCAGGACCGAGATGTTTTTGACCAGGATGATGTTGGCCGGAATCGGCGGAACGGTTCCTGAAGCGAAGCCGATCACGACGATGCGCGCATCGCGATTACACGCCCGCAGGGCGGCCGTGAATTGATGGCCGCCGACGGGATCATAAACGACATCGGCTCCGCCGAATGATTTGACCCGTTCTTTGATGTCTTCGTCCTCGCTGTCGATCAGATGATCGGCCCCTGCCGCTTTGGCCACGGCCAGCCTGTCGGCCCCCCTGGCACAGGCGATGACGACCGCCCCCATCCGTTTGCCGATCTCGACTGCGGCCAGACCTACACCGCCCGCGGCGCCAAGAACCAAGAGGGTTTCATCCGGCCGCAATTTCGCTTTGTGATCCAGCGCCACGTGACTGGTTCCATAGGCCACCTGAAACGCGGCCCCTTCCTGAAAAGGCATGCCATCCGGCAATCGAATGCAGTTGCGCGCATCGAAACAGCCATATTCCGCCAATCCGCCACCGCCGCCGAAAACGGCGACTCTGTCACCGATGGACAAGCCGCGCACGTCTTGCCCCAGCGTGTCGACGGTCCCGGTCGCCTCCAGACCCAGCGTGAACGGCAGCGGCGGACGCTCCTGGTATTGCCCCGTGATCATCAAGAGATCGGCGAAATTCAATCCGCATGCCGCGATACGCAAACGCACCTGTCCCTTTTCCGGTCCCGGCATCTCGATCTTGCGCAGCTGCGGCGGCTGCCCCCGTTCGAGCACCTGCAAAGCACGCATCACGATCCCTCCATCTCTTTCGGCGATATGCCAGGCGTTCGATAGGCCGAAGACCGGTCGAAGCACAAGGGCACCGTCCATTTCCCGGCGGCCGGTGCCGCCGTGAGCGCCCCCCGCCGCAAATTACCGCATCCTTTTCAAGACGTGATGTCGTCAGCGTCGAAACGCGGATGTGCGGCAGGCCGATGGGGCGGGCGGCGTTTCGCTCACGCGCGTCTGACCGGCGCGCCCCCTTCGAAGGCATTGCCGTTCTGATAGTCGCAAGGCGCCTCCTGCATTTGCAGATGAAGGTCGCCGCCGGTATAGGGGTGCGCGACGGCAAGCGCCTCATCGATCTCGATGCCAAGACCCGGTCCGGCGGGGGGCGCGATGAAACCGTTCTCTACCCGGATAGCACCCTTGATGAGCGCATCGT
>JBCCVK010000257.1:0-4344 GCA_039195495.1 Pseudomonadota bacterium | reverse complement strand
TAAATACGGTTTTTCAACTGAAAATTTCAAAAACTGATTGACAAAATAGAAGTTTAAGTATTGTGACGGATAACATGACCCGCTCCAAGGCCGCGCTTCTGATGATGCTGGCAATGACTGCCGCGGCATTGGAGGCTGCCCTTGCCAAAGCCCTGGTCAGCGAGCTGCCCGTGATCCAGGTGCTGATTCTGCGCTATCTGACGATGGTTCTGATCCTGCTACCGGGCACCCGTCTGGAGGAATTGCGGGACCAGGGCACCCTTGCCATGCGCCATGCAGCCAGGGTCGCACTGATGCTGGGCAGCATGGGATGCTTTTATGCGGCGCTGAAGGTGACGCCGCTTGCCAGCGCATTGGCGCTGTTTTACACATATCCCTTCATCACGTTGATCCTTGCCTGGCTTCTCTTCGGGGCCCGATTCGGGCCTCGGGAAATCGCAGCGGTGGTGATAGCCTTCGCCGGCGCGTTGCTGGTCCTGCAACCGCAACAACTGGGCAGTTCGGTGCTGTTACTTGCCGTGACGGTGCTTTGCGTCGGATGCCGGGGGGCATTGGATCGGCATCTGGCCATCCATGGCGCCCGGCCGAGAACGGTTCAGTTCATCACCTGCACGGCGGCGGCGGCCTGTCTGGCCATGCTCCTGGTATTGACCGGCGGCCTGTCGAAACTGGCCCCGCTGCAACCGATGCAGCTGGGCGGGATCTTCGCCCTCGCCATGCTGGCATGTCTGGCTCAGGTAATTGTCGTAACCGTCGTGGGCGCGGGGCAATGGTCGGTCTATTCCACGTTCGGCTATTGGGAAGTCCTGGTCGGCTTGCCGATAGCGATCTGGCTTTTCGGCGAACATCTGGACGCGCCGGTGCTGTTGGGGGTTGGGCTCGTGATTCTGGCGGGCCTGTCGGTGACACTTTTCAAGACGAAAAGCGCCTGAAGTCTCTCAAGCGCCCTCATTTTCAAGCGTCCGGGAATGCGCCCGCATTCAGGCCGGCACGCCCCCTTTCTTCTCCTTGCGGTCGGCATGCACCAAAAGCGGCGGTGCCCCTGTGGTGACCGCTTCTTCGTTCACGACGACTTCATCGATGTCATCCATGCCGGGCAGATCGAACATCGTATCCAGCAGGATATCCTCCATGATCGAGCGCAGACCGCGAGCACCCGTCTTGCGCTCGATTGCACGTTTAGCGATGGCTCCAAGCGCATCTTCGGTGAAGGTCAATTGCGCATCTTCAAATTCGAACAGACGCTGATACTGCTTGACCAGCGCATTTTTCGGCTGGGTCAGAATCGTAACCAACGCTTCGGCATCCAGATCCTCCAGTGTCGCGATGACCGGCAAACGGCCCACGAATTCCGGGATCAGGCCGAATTTCAACAAATCCTCCGGCTCAAGCTCCTTGAACAACTCCCCCACGCCCGTTTCGGCGGTATCCTTCACATCCGCTCCGAAACCGATGGCCGACCCCTTGCCGCGCTGGGCGATGATCTTTTCAAGTCCGGCAAAAGCGCCGCCGCAGATGAAAAGGATGTTAGTGGTGTCGACCTGCAGGAATTCCTGCTGCGGATGCTTACGCCCGCCCTGTGGCGGTACGGAAGCAACGGTACCCTCCATGATCTTCAGCAGAGCCTGCTGGACCCCCTCGCCCGAGACGTCGCGGGTGATCGAGGGATTGTCGGACTTGCGGGTGATCTTGTCGACCTCGTCGATATAGACGATGCCGCGCTGAGCGCGTTCGACGTTGTATTCGCTGGCCTGGAGTAGCTTGAGAATGATGTTTTCGACATCCTCGCCCACATAACCCGCTTCGGTCAGCGTCGTGGCGTCAGCCATGGTGAACGGGACATCGAGAATGCGGGCCAAGGTTTGCGCCAGAAGGGTCTTGCCGCACCCTGTCGGACCGATCAGCAAGATGTTGGACTTCGCCAATTCGATATCGCTGCTCTTGCCGGTATGGTTCAGGCGCTTGTAATGATTGTGCACGGCGACCGACAGAACCCGCTTCGCATGGGCCTGTCCGATCACGTAATCGTCCAGAACCTCGCAAATCTCCTTGGGCGAGGGCACGCCTTCGGCCGATTTCAGGCCGGCGTTCTTGGTCTCTTCCCGGATGATATCCATGCAGAGTTCGACGCATTCATCGCAGATGAAAACTGTCGGCCCCGCAATCAGCTTACGAACTTCGTGCTGACTCTTGCCGCAGAACGAGCAGTAAAGCGTGTTTTTGGGATCGCTTCCCGAATTCGTTGCCATGGCTTTACCTCAGCAGGCCGTATATTCGATCTGGTGCGAAGGGCCGACCCGGCCCCTGACCACAAGACTAGGCCAGGCGTTTTTCGGGCACAACGCCAAAATCACGGCATCGGCCGGCGTGCGCGACACCCGTGATCAGCCCGTCGTCTCCGGTTTCGGACGGTTTTCGACGATTTCATCAATAAGTCCCCAATCCCTTGCCGCCTGCGCATCCATGAAGTTGTCGCGTTCCAGCGCCTCGACCACGCTCTTCATGGTTTGCCCGGTGTGCTTGACGTAGATGCCGTTCAACCGGTCTTTCAGCTTCTGAGTTTCCTGGGCATGGATCATGATGTCGGTTGCCTGACCATGATAACCGCCCGACGGCTGGTGCACCATGATTCGGCTGTTGGGCAGTGAAAAACGCATTCCCGGCTCCCCTGCCGACAACAGCAGCGATCCCATCGATGCCGCCTGCCCGATGCAGACCGTGGAGATCTTGGGCCGAATATATTGCATCGTGTCATAGATCGACAGACCGCTGGTCACCAATCCCCCGGGGCTGTTGATGTACATAGCGATCTCTTTGGAGGGGTTGTCCGCCTCAAGGAACAAGAGCTGGGCGACGATGACCGTCGCCATTTCGTCATGCACGGGGCCCGAGACGAAAACGATCCGCTCCTTGAGAAGGCGCGAGAAGATGTCATAACGCAACGACCCGCGAGAGGTGGTTTCTTCAACCGTCGGGATAATGAAATTCTGCACTTGAGCTGTAGGATCAAGCATGGATCGGCCTTTTGAAACTGGTTCAAAGCTTTATCGCCGTCGACCTGTACGGACGACCGGAACTTTTAGAGGTTTAGTGGGACGATGGGAGCACCGCAAGGCCTGGCAGATGGAAAAGATCATCCCGGCCCCTTTGGGGCGGGTCGGGAGCCTTCGCACCGGATCGGAATTTCCCGGTGCCGACGGCGCCTTCGACCGGACCTTTGCGTCGATGCCGCAACCTCCGCTTGACCCGGCGCACCGATCTGCTAGGCGTGAACATGGTCGGGGCCTGTAGCTCAATCGGTCAGAGCAGAGCGCTCATAACGCTTTGGTTGCAGGTTCGAGTCCTGCCGGGCCTACCAACGCTCCCCCTCGGGCTTTGTTTTCGAAAGATCGTCTCGCGATGCGGACTCGCCGGATTTGTCGCCCCGTCCACATTGCGCGCCGAGTCGGTTGCGACGTCGCCCCCGCTCGCCCGTCAGATCACAGACGAGCGGACCGGCGCGACGGTGACAAGCCCGGGGCCCGTCAGCGCCGCGATTTGGGCCAGAAGCAGATGACGCCGCCTACGATCCGCGCGCATGGCGAACATGGCTTTCGCACCTGCCCGGTCTGCCCGAAAGCAAGCGTCACCGCTCGTACCGGACGAGCGACCTGGATCGTTGCGAAGACGGCGAAGACGCGGCACAAGGCGGTATGGATTTCACGGCCCGCAATGCGAAATGGCTTTCTCCGGAGGGGTGGAGCACCGGCGCGCTGAGCGTCGTTGGCGGCTTTCTCGCGCGTGATGCCGGGCGGCGCGTGGTCGATCTGAAGGGGTTCGAATTGCGTCCGGGAATCATCGACGTGCACGGCGACGGGTTCGAGCGGCATCTGGCCCCGCGAAGGGGCGTGGTGAAAGATTTGGGCGCCGGGCTGGAGGCGCTGGATGCGGAACTGGCGGCGAACGGAATCACGACGGCATGGCTGGCGCAGTTCTGGTCGTGGGAAGGTGGAATGCGCGCCCCCGATTTCGCCCGCGCGCTGGTGACGGCGCTGCAAGAGACCAAACCGAGATTGCACGTGGACATGCGGGTGCAACTGCGGGTCGAGACGATGATGGTCCATCAGTTCGACGAGATCGCCGACTTCGTCGAGCGCGCGCGGATCGGCTATGTGGTCTTCAACGATCACGTGCCCCACGCCGCCTTAGCGGCCGGCAAGACACCGCCGCGGCTGACCGGACAAGCCCTGAAGGGCGGGCGGTCGCCAGAGGCTCATCTAGCGTTTCTGCGGGCCCTGCATGGGCGGCGGAATGACGTTCCGGCGGCACTGGGGCGACTTGCGGCGCGGCTGCGGGCGATGGGCG
>JBCCVK010000256.1:0-4347 GCA_039195495.1 Pseudomonadota bacterium | reverse complement strand
GTGATCGACAGCTTCCGCGAGGTGCAGGCCGCCGAACAGGAACGCGACCGGTTGGAACGCCAGGCCGACGCCTATGCCAACCGGGTGCTCGCCGGTGCCCGCGGTGAAGCCGCCCAAGTTCTGGAAGAAGCGGAAGCCTATCGCGCGCAGGTCGTCAACGAAGCCCAGGGTGAGGCCAGCCGTTTCACCGCGGTTCTCGGCGAGTATCGGAAAGCCCCGGAGGTGACGCGCAAACGCCTTTATCTGGAGACGCTTGAACAGGTCTTCGGCGACGTGAACAAAGTCATTCTGGACGGGGATGGACAGGGACAGGGCGTCGTCCCGTATCTGCCGCTGAACGAATTGCGTCCGGGCCAGATTCAGACCCAGACGACCGGAGGGCCGACTCGATGAAACGCTCCGTCTATCTTTTGGCAGCGGCCGTGATCGGCTTGTCGATCGTCGCGCTGTCCGCGATCTTCATCGTCGATGAACGTGAGAAAGCACTGGTGCTGCAATTCGGCCAGATCCGCGCGGTCAGAGAAGAGCCGGGACTGGCCTTCAAGGTGCCGCTGATTCAGGAAGTCGTGCGTTACGACGATCGAATCCTGTCTCTGGACACCGATCCGATCGAAGTGACGCCTTCGGACGATCGGCGATTGGTGGTCGATGCCTTCGCCCGATACCGCATTCTGGACATCGTACAGTTCCGTCAGGCCGTGGGTGTCGGCGGTGAGCGGTTCGCCGAAGACCGCCTGGAAGGTATCCTGAATCCGCTGATCCGTGCGGTTCTGGGATCGGACGGCGTGACCTCGAATACGATTCTGTCGCCCGACCGGGCCGAACTGATGGCGCGTATCACGCAGCAGGCGCGCGTGCGGGCCGCGCCCCTGGGTCTTGAGGTGATCGATGTGCGTCTGAAACAAACGGCTCTTCCGGAACAGAATCTGGAAGCCACGTTCGCACGGATGCGGGCCGAGCGGGAGCGGGAGGCGGCAGACGAGATCGCACGCGGCGAAGAGGCCGCCCAACGCGTCCGCGCCCAGGCGGACCGGACGGTCGTCGAACTGGTCTCGGAAGCGCGCCGCGAAGCGGAGATCACCCGCGGTGAGGCCGATGCCCAGCGCAACGCGATCTTCGCCGAGGCTTTCGGAGCGGATGAGGATTTCTTTGAATTCTATCGCTCCATCAACGCTTACACCCGCGCTTTGACCGGTCAGAATTCGACGATGGTGATTTCACCCAACAGCGAGTTTTTCGATTATCTCAAGACGGATCGACCGGAGCGGTGATGCAGGCGTTCGTCATGGCGTTTGGCCTGGCCGTCGTCTTCGAGGGGCTGGTGTTCGCGCTGGCCCCTTCGCGTTTGGACGATGTGGTACGATTTCTGGAGACTTTGCCGGTCGAGACCCGGCGCATCCTGGGCTTGCTGGCGATCACGATGGGTGTCGCGATCGTCTGGATCGGCACCGGCCTCTAAGGCGACCTTACGCATTCGCGCCGCGACGCGCCGTCCTGCATCACCGTTTAGTGACAGCATGTTTCGGTCGAAGAGTTGAAAGAGGCACAGGTGATGCGAATATCTTCATCGATCGCCGTCGCATCGCTGCGGCGGTTCCGAACATATCATCAAGGAGGACGGAAAGCGTGACATCGACAGCACTCGCTCTCTCACAGCGGACCCTGACGCCGGTTCGCACGGCCGCGGCGCTGATTCTGGGACTGGTCCTGCTTTTGACGCATGCGATGACGGTCAATGCCCGTACGCTGCCTCAAAGCCTCGCCGACCTGGCCGAACAGGTCAGCGGTTCGGTTGTGAACATCACCACCACGACCACGGTGGCCGGAAACATGGGGCCGCGTCCGATCGTGCCCGAAGGCTCACCGTTGGAGGATTTCTTCCGGGACTTCATGGATCGCCAGCGCGACGGACAACGGCCGCGCCGCAGCCAGGCGCTAGGCTCGGGCTTCGTGATCTCGGAAGATGGTTTCATCGTCACCAACAATCACGTGATCGACAAGGCCGACGAGATTTTGATCGAGTTCTTCTCGGGCGGTGAGTTGAAAGCCGAGGTCATCGGCACCGACCCCAAGACCGACATCGCATTGCTGAAGGTCGAAACCGACAGGCCCCTTCCCTTTGTGTCGTTCGGTGACAGCGACGCGGCCCGAGTGGGCGACTGGGTAATGGCCGTCGGCAATCCGCTGGGTCAGGGCTTTTCGGTCTCGGCGGGAATCGTCTCGGCGCGAAATCGGGCGCTGAGCGGAACCTATGACGACTATATCCAAACCGACGCCGCCATCAACAGGGGCAATTCGGGCGGCCCGCTGTTCAACATGGATGGCGAGGTGATCGGCGTGAACACCGCGATTCTGTCGCCGAACGGGGGATCGATCGGCATCGGCTTTGCAATGTCCTCGGCCGTCGTGACCCAGGTGGTCGATCAGCTGCGCGAATTCGGCGAGACCCGCCGCGGCTGGCTGGGGGTCCGCATCCAGGACGTCACGGCCGACATGGCCGAAGCACTGGGGCTGGCCGAGGCAAGAGGCGCGATGATCACCGATGTACCGGAAGGCCCCGCCAGCGAGG
Source organism: Pseudomonadota bacterium (assembly GCA_039195495.1). GTDB lineage: Bacteria > Pseudomonadota > Alphaproteobacteria > Rhodobacterales > Rhodobacteraceae > JBCCVK01. Next base: position 1,778 of record JBCCVK010000256.1, on the reverse strand, counting down.
CGGGCATGGAAGCCGGAGATGTGATTCAGTCGTTCGATGGAATTGAAATCGCGGACGTGCGCGAACTGGTGCGCCAGGTCGGCAATTCCCAGGTCGGCAAGGCCGTGCGCGTGGTGGTGTTCCGGGACGGTAAAACCCAGACATTGCTGGTGACGTTGGGTCGCCGCGAAGAGGCCGAAAATACCGTACCGGCCGCGGCTGAGCGGGAGACCGGGCCGGATCGCGAGATCCTGGGCATCAGGTTGAGCCGAATAACCGGTCAATTGCGGGAAAGCATGTCTTTGCCAGAAAGTGCGACCGGGTTGGTCGTCATCGATATCGACGAAACCAGCGAAGCCTATGAAAAAGGATTGCGCGCGGGGGATCTGATCGTGGAGGCGGGTCAGCAAAAGCTTGAAACCGCGGCCGATCTGATCGCGCGGATCGACACCACGAAAGAGGCGGGGCGCAAGTCGCTGCTGCTTCTGGTGCGCCGCGACGGCGACCCCCGTTTCGTGGCGCTGTCGATTGATGAATGATCCTCGCCGTGACCGGAATCGCTGACAACCCCGCCCTCTTCCGGCGGGGTTCGTCATCTGGATCGGCACGACCAGATGGCTGGTTCCGGTCTTCTTTGTTCGCGGTGGCGGGCGGATTGCGGGTTTGAAAACCTCTGGTCGCTGGCCTCCGCGTCAACGAAGGCGCCTTTGGCGGCATTATAATATACTAACCCATCACTGCGGGGTGCGGCGGCGGTCATGCCTCCTCAACGATCACTTCCCGTGTCAAGAACAGGATAAGCCGCCGACGTGAGATGGGAGCTCACACGCCGAAGATCCCTTAGGACGTCGAGATGGAGAACGGAGGACCCAAGACTGTCGGAGCGTCCTTCGAGCAGGCGTTTGAAATGCTTCGTCTGAGATTTGATGGCTTTGTTTCTGAATCGCCTCTTTTCGCTCAGAAGTTGCTCGGCGGCTTCGACGTCACCACTCATGACAACGTTAAGCGACAGCCGGAAATTGTCGATCAACATCGAATGAAGATTGGAAAGCTCATGCCATCCTTCGTCTGAAAATTCGACGCCGAGGGATTTCTTACTGCGTGCCAGTTCCATCAGATTATGGTCGATAATGTCGCCGATATGCTCGAGATTCGTACTGAAATCGAAGAGCGCACGGGCGCGGCTGGCCTGCGCCTCCGAGAGTTGTTCCCGCATCAGTCGCGAAATGTACACGGTGATATCGCGATGAAGGGAATCGACGATCTCGTCAGACTCGCGAATTTTGGAAATGAGGTTTCCATTTTGAAAAGCGTCGATACTTCGCGTCAACATCTCATGAACGGTATCCGCCGCTCGCAGGAGTTCCCTGGTGATATTCAGCAAGGCGCGATCCGGCCGTTTCAGATCGTTTTCGTTCAAATAAATGGCCCGGAGCGCTACGCGAGGATCAGGTTCGCGCTGGATCGAAGGAAAGATCCGCCCCGCGGCATCCAGAATTGCCGGGGTCACATGCACCAGCACCGCCGCAAGCGTGAAGTTCAAGCCGACGTGAAACCAAAGCAGCGAAATTCCGGCATTCGAGGTCAATGCGAAAAAAGACGGTCCAAGCAGCAGAACCGAGAATACGGCAATAGCCGCGAAAAAGAGGCGCGCAATCAGATTGACCTGAACGACACGCGCCCCTGGTCCGGTCAGACCGAGACATGTCAGAATGGGTAAAAACCCCGCCCCCGCATTGACGCCAATAAGAGCGAAAAGGCCCGTTTCGAAGGTGATGACATCCTGCAGCGCGAGTTGC
>JBCCVK010000255.1:0-4353 GCA_039195495.1 Pseudomonadota bacterium | reverse complement strand
TATCTGGCGATGCTGGATGACACGCTGAAGACGTCGCATCGGCTGATCGGGATGGTGCAACCAACGGGGGCGCCGGATAACCCGAAAAGACGGCTTCACCAAATCGGATGCGCCGGCCGGGTGACCGCATTCTCTGAAACCGAGGACGGCCGATATATGATCACGCTTTCGGGGATCAGCCGTTTCCGCATCTTCAAGGAAGTCGAGGGGTTTGTACCTTACATCCGCGCCGAGGCCGGCTGGCAAGGTTTCGACCGCGATCTTGGCGGCCCCGAGCAGGACAGCGCGTTCGATCGAGACGCCTTCATGAACCTGCTGTCCAAATTCTTCACGGCGAACGATCTGTCGACGGACTGGACCAGCCTGAAGGAAGCGGAGGATGAATTGTTGATCAATTCCCTGTCCATGCTTTGTCCGTTTGAACCGGAAGATCGTCAAGCCTTGCTGGAAGCACCGTCCTTGACCACGCGCCGTGAAACCCTTGTCACTTTGATCGAATTCGCCTTGCGCGGCGGTTCGCCCGAGGAAGCGATTCAATGAATGACGCCATTTTCGATCGCCGCATGCTCGAGGCGCTGGTGTGCCCGGTTACCCAGGCACAGCTCACATACGACGCCGAAGCGCAGGAACTGATTTCGAAAGCCGCACATCTGGCCTTCCCGATCCGCGGCGGCATTCCGATCATGTTGCCGGACGAGGCGCGCGAGCTGGACTAAAGCGCGCGTCCCTGCATCAGCAGCGGCAGATCGCCGGTCAGGCCCGCGGCCTGGCGGATCAAACGACGCCGCAACGCGGGAAAAGAGCCCACGAGCCCCATCCCGATATCCCGCATCGGACGCAGGAAGGCGTTGTCATTCGAAAAGAGGCGGTTAAACCCGTCCGTGGCGACGGCGAGGACCGCGACATCGAACCTGCGCCAGCGCTCGTATCGCGCCAACACCTCGTCACGCGCAACATCTTCGCCGCGACGACGCGCTTCGACCAGAATCTGCGCCAGCGCGCCGACATCCCGCAGACCAAGATTCAGACCCTGTCCCGCAATGGGATGGATACCATGCGCCGCATCCCCGACCAGCACCAGCCGCCTGGATACGAACCGATATGCGAGCGACAGGCTCAAGGGATAGGTGAACCGATCTCCGGTCAACCGGATCTTTCCCAGAAAATCCCCGAAGCGGGGTCGCAAAACCGTCAAATATTCCATCTCCGGCAGCGCGTTTATCTTGGTCGCCTGATCTTCCGCCTCGGTCCAAACGACGGAACTGCGGTTTCCGGGCAAAGGCAGGATCGCCAGAGGACCGGACGGCATGAAGAATTGATGCGCAATTCCTCGATGCGGTTTTTCATGCGCAATGGCGCAGACCAGCCCGAGTTGTCCGTATCGCCAACCCGTGCGTTCGATCCCGGCGCGGGCGGCGACACGGCTGCCATGGCCATCGCATCCGACGACAAGACAGCCCCGCAATTCGGTCCCATCCGAAAGGGTCAACGTCACGCCGTCGGCATCGACCTGCTGCGACACGACCGGGACACCGCCCATCGTTTCGATATTGTCCTGCCCCTTCACGGCTTTCAACAAAGCCGTGCGCAAATGCCGGTCTTCGCACATGAAGCCCATGGGTCCTTCTTCGATTTCGGCGTGATCGAAATGCAGAAGGAATGGGGCTGGACCCTCTCCGACCCGTCCGTCGCCTGCCTTGACCTCAAGGATTGGCGCGCTCTTGGGGGCAAGCTCCGTCCAAAGCTCCAGCGCCTGCAGCATGCGTTGCGACGACAACGCGAGAGCGTAGCTTCGACCGTCGAAACGGGCGCTGGTACGCGCCCTGGCAGGCAGGGCGTCGATCAATGTGACCGGCAATCCGTTCCGGGCCAGGGCCAGGGCCAGCGTCGCGCCGGTCAGACCGCCGCCGACGATCAGGATCGGGGTTTTCGCCATGTCCGCACTATGGGGGCCGATGCGGGATTGTCCATGCGCGCTGCTGTCGCTACCGTCCTGGAAAAACCAGCAGGAGATAGCATGCCGGACGCAATGTTGGGACAAAGCGCATCGGATCTTGGCAGGGCCATAGGGGCTGGAAAGATCGATCCCGTCGACCTGGCGCAAGCGTTCTTCGACGCCATCGGGGCGCATCGTGAAGCCGATCGCATTTATGCGCGCACAACCCCCGAGCGAGGATTGGCCGAAGCCGCCGCAGCCCGCGATCGCGCCCGGCTTGGCCTTCGACGCGGTCTGCTGGACGGCGTGCCGATTTCGTGGAAGGACCTGTTCGACACCGCCGGAACGGGAACCGAGGCGGGCTCGGCCTTTCTGGCCGGACGCAAACCCGAAACAGACGCCGTCGTTTTGCAAAAAGCCACGTTCGCCGGTCTTGTCTGTCTCGGGAAAACCCATATGACCGAACTGGCCTTTTCCGGCCTTGGCTATAATCCGATCACCGCCACGCCCCCCAACGCGAACGATCCCGAGGCCGCGCCGGGCGGTTCTTCGTCGGGGGCTGCGGCATCGGTTGCTTTCGGTCTGGCGGCGGCCGGCATAGGGTCCGATACCGGCGGGTCGGTGCGCGTGCCCGCCGCTTGGAACGATCTCGTCGGCCTGAAAACAACCCATGGACGACTCGATCTCGGCGGGGTGGTTCCGCTTTGCGAAAGCTTCGACACGGTGGGCCCCCTCACCCGAACCGTCGAGGACGCCGCTCAGCTTCTGGCCGTTCTCGAAGGCGGAACCGCCGCGGACTTATCCGCGACGTCGCTTGACGGAGCGCGATTTGCAAGTCTCGGGACCATCGCCTTGGACGACGTGCGGGATCGACCGCGCGCGGCCTTCGAAGACGCGATCGAGCGTATCCGGCAAGCCGGCGCCAGGGTCGAACAGATCGAGGTCCCCGAGATCGAGAGGGCATTCGCGCATACGGGCCCGCTCTACGCGGTCGAAGCGTATGCGACCTGGGCCAAATACATCGACTCGATGCCGGAAAAGATGTTCGACAGGGTGCGTGACCGCTTTCTGGCCGGCAAGAGCTATTCCGGCACAGACTATGTTTGCGCCCGGCAAGCCCTGCGCGGACTTCGACGGGACTATATCGGGAAAACGGCCGAATATGACGCGGTGCTAATGCCGACATGTCCGATCATGCCGCCCAATCTACATCGGCTCATGAACGACGACGCCTATTTCGTGCGGCAAAATCTGCTGACGTTGCGCAACACGCGTATCGGAAATCTGATGGGCCTGTGCAGTCTAACCTTACCTACGGGAACTCCCGGCTGCGGGATCATGCTGAACGTTGCCCCAATGCAGGAAGAGCGGCTCTTGCGTCTGGGCCAAGCGGTTGCCGAAACGTTGTCCTAAAAGTCACAGGCGAAGGGTCCAAACCCTTGCATGCGGAGTACTTTTTCTGGACCCGCTTCGTGCTTGCCGTTATCTTGGTCGGGCAAACGGGACGCGAACGATCCCGTAGACCGAGGCAGTCATGGCATTTCCTGAGAGGTTTTCAAACCTGCCGGATTACGCGTTCCCGCGTTTGCGGGCGCTTCTGGATGGGCACGCATCCGGGGCCGACGACCCGGTGGAAATGACCATCGGCACGCCGATGCACGCATATCCCCATTGGATCAGGGACATCCTGATCGACAATATAGACGGGTTTCGGGGCTATCCCCCGAACGACGGAACGCCCGGTCTGCTGTCGTCGATCACCGGCTGGATCGCACGCCGCTATGATGCCGAACTCGATCCGGCGACGCGGGTGATGGCGCTGAACGGCACCCGCGAAGGGCTTTACAACGCGGCCATGGCATTGGGGGTCGAAAAGAAGAAGGGGCGAACACCCGTCGTTCTGACACCGAATCCGTTTTATCCCGCCTATGCGATGGCGGCCCTGTCGATCGGGGCGCACCCGATCTTCGTGCCCGCAACCCTGGAAACCGGTTTTCTCCCCGATTTCGAAACGCTGGATGCCGAGATTCTCAATCGTACGACACTCGTCTACTTCTGCTCCCCATCCAACCCGCAAGGCGCGGTAGCCGGGTGGGATTACTGGACCCGCCTCTTCGCCCTGGCGGAAACCTACGATTTCAAGGTCTTCGCCGATGAATGTTACTCTGAGATCTACCGGAAGACGCCACCTCCGGGTGCGCTTGAAGTGGCGGCGAGAAAGGGCATCGATCCCGAACGCGTGGTTGCGTTTCATTCGTTGTCGAAGCGATCGAACCTGGCGGGCCTGCGGTCCGGTTTCGTGGCCAGCGGACCCGAGAATATCCGACGGATCAAAAAACAACGCGCTTATTCGGGATGTCCACTGCCGCTTCCCATCCAAAAAGTCTCGCAAAAGGTGTGGTCGGACGAAGATCACG
>JBCCVK010000254.1:0-4360 GCA_039195495.1 Pseudomonadota bacterium | reverse complement strand
TGTCGCCAGAATTCCCGAGGAGATGGAAAAAACCGAGCAAGCACAACCTGAAATGGCGCCGACGACCACAACCGATCCGGCACCGGCACCGTCGACCCCGGTCGAAACCGAGGCGGGCGCCGATGATGCCGACGACGGCGCGTCGAAACCCAAACGGCGCGGCTGGTGGTTGCTGGGGCGCTAAGGCGAGGAGAGCGGTTGCAACCGGCTTTATCCTTTCCGGATCGCAAAGGTTTGCAACCCGCCATCCTCGGCGTGCGAAATCAATTCATGGCCCGCTTCGGCGCAAAAATGCGGTACGTCGATGACGACCGCAGGATCGTCGGCCAGGACTTGAATCACCTGTCCAGAGGCGAGAGAGCCTAGGCGCTTGCGCAGTTTGAGGACCGGTAAGGGGCAGCGCAGGCCGCGAACATCGAGCTCGACATCGAATTCCATGATCACACCCTTATTCACCGAACTTTTCAGCCTGTCCACGGCAATTTGACCCCGCGCGACGTGACTTGCATGCCCCATATAAGCTACATAGTCGCAAAACGGGAACCGGAATGTTTGGTATAGATCTCATCGATGCAAGCCTTTTGCCGGGCCTTCTCGTCGCGCTCGCGGCCGGTCTGCTGAGCTTTCTGTCGCCGTGCGTGTTACCGATCGTGCCGCCCTATCTGGCCTATATGGGCGGGATCACGATGGGAGAACTGATCGAAGCGCGGGTCGCGCGGCGGCGCGCCATCATCGCCGCTGGATGCTTCGTTCTGGGGTTGTCGACAATCTTTCTGCTCCTCGGGTTCACGGCATCGTTTCTGGGTCAGTTTTTCCTTAGAAATCAGCAGCTTTTCGCACAGATTTCAGGTTTGGTGATCATCATTCTCGGGCTGCATTTCGTGGGCCTGTTCCGAATCCCGATTCTGGACCGCGAGGCGCGATTGGAGGTGGGGGATCAGGGCGGATCCGCTTTCGGGGCTTATGTTCTGGGGCTGGCCTTCGCTTTTGGCTGGACGCCCTGCATCGGACCGCAGCTCGGTGCCATTCTGAGTCTCGCCGCATCGGAAACGTCGATGGCGCGTGGTACGGCCCTTCTGGGTGTTTACGCCGCCGGGCTCGGCGTTCCGTTTCTGCTGGCGGCGGTGTTCGTTCAGGGGGCGGTGCGTGTCATGAAGCGCCTCAAGCGTCATATGGGCCTGATCGAAAAGATCATGGGCGGGCTACTGATCGCCGTGGGACTGATGCTTGTCACCGGTGCGTTCGCCGATCTCAGCTTCTGGTTGCTGGAAGTTTTCCCGGTGCTGGCCATGCTGGGTTGATTTTTGGATTTCATCGGATTTTCCCTTATATTGCACGAAATCGCGTAAGGGTATGATCCATGTCCGATCGAACCGAAAGCGTGGTTGCGCGGCGGCGGGTATTCTACATTCCCGGTTACGATCCGATTCATCCGCGCCGCTATCGCGAGCTTTACCGGACCGAGAGCACGATGCAGGCGGCCATCTCGGATTATCGGATAGCACTGAAACCCAAGGCGACTGCGGGCCGCTATGGCTGGCGTGTCGAAGCCACGGTCGACGGGGGCGAGGTGCGATCGGATGTCGAGGTTCTGGTCTGGTCGGATATCGTGCGCGACAGTATGGAAACCGGAATCGCCGGCACCTATCTGCAATTGGTGCGCATCGCCTGGATCTATGTCGGTTCGGGGGCGCTGGGGCGGCTGATGCGTCTCAGGAAGGGGCCGATGATCGCGGCGCTCTATCCGGTGGGAATGCTCATCCTGCAATTGCTGATGGCGCTGATGCTGGGCTGGGCGCTGGCGTCGGTCGTGGCGACGTTCGCGCCTGTCTGGTTGGGTTGGCTGGCAGGTCTGGCATCGGTCCCGCCGGTCTTGACCTGGTTCAGATCGAAGGACGCCAAGTTTTTCGCTTATTATCTGATGCATGACTATGCCTATTCGGCGCGGCTCAGGGGGGCGAACCCACCCGAACTCGAGGCGCGGATGGTCGAGTTCGGCGAAGCGATCGGCGAAGCGCTGAGGCAAAAATTCGATGAGGTGCTGGTCGTGGGCCATTCTTCGGGCGCGCATCTGGCGGTATCGATCCTGGCCGATCTGATCCGTGCGGGGCGGGTGCCGGCCGAGGGACCGGCATTGTCGTTTCTTTCGCTGGGCCAGGTGATCCCGATGATGTCGTTTTTACCCGAGGCTTGGCGGCTCAGGGCCGATCTGCATTACCTGAGTGCGAGAAGCGAGCTCACCTGGGTCGACGTGACCGCGCCGGGTGACGGTTGCGCCTTCGCGCTTTGTGATCCCGTGGCGGTCACGGGCGTGGCCCCGAAGACGAAGAAATGGCCACTTGTGATTTCGGCGGCCTTTACCAGAACGTTGAGCCCCGAGCGGTGGAAAAAGCTGCGTTGGCGATTCTTCCGGCTGCATTTTCAGTATCTTTGCGCCTTCGATAGACCCGGTGATTACGACTATTTCCGGATCACGGCGGGGCCGCTGACGTTGGGCGAACGTTATGCCGGGCGCGCGCCTTCCAAAAACCGCATCGAGCGTGCGGTTTCGCGCTATACGTCGACGACGGTCGCATGATTCCGCCCAAACCCCCCGCACGGCCGGAAAACGTATCGCTTTGGCGCTATGTGCGTCTGTTCCGGCGCGACATTCTTTCGGCGCAACCCGGAAAGCTTTACCGTGCCTGGATGGCGGAATTCAAAACACCGTTTTTCCGGTCTTATCTGATGAACCAGCCCGAACTGGTGAAAACGGTGTTGCGGGATCGACCCGGCGATTTTCCGAAATCCGACCGGGTCGGTGCCGGATTGCGGCCTTTGCTGGGAAACTCGATCTTTCTGACCAATGGAGAGGCATGGAACCGGCAACGGCGCATTATCGATCCCGCGTTCGAGGGGGGGAGGCTGCGCGACGCCTTTCCGGCGATGCGGGCCGCCGCCGACGCTGCCGTGGCGCGTCTGAATGCGCGTGCGGGCCGCGTGGTGGAGATCGAAGCCGAGACCAGCCATGCGGCGGCGGACGTGATCTTTCGCACGCTTTTTTCGATTCCGATCGAACATCGCCTGGCGGCGCAGGTGTTCACGGCTTTCCGCGACCATCAGCGCACGCAGCCGATACTGAATCTGGCTGCCTTCATTCCTGGTCCACGCTGGATGCCGCGATTCTTCCGGCGCCGCACCAGGCAAACGGCCCGCCAGATTCGGGCGCTGATCGCCGAACTGGTCACCCACCGTATGGCCGAGATCAAGACAGGGCGGGCACCGGACGATCTGGCGACCAAGATCATGACGACCACGGATCCCCAGACCGGCGACCGGTTCGATACCGACGAGATGGTCGACCAGGTGGCGATCTTCTTTCTGGCGGGCCATGAGACCAGCGCGTCGGCTTTGGCATGGGGGTTGTATCTGATGGCGCTCTACCCCGAGGTGCAAGAGCGCGTCGCGTCGGAGGCGGCACGGGCGCTGTCGGGCGAGGTGACGTTTTCCACCCTGGCGGATCTGCCATATGTCCGCGACGTGTTTCGCGAAACCCTGCGGCTTTATCCACCGGTGCCGATGATGGTGCGAGAGACGACGCGCACCGAAACGTTCCGCGGCCGTGACGTCGCGACCGGCGCGCAGATCATTCTGTCGCCTTGGCATCTGCATCGGCATGTCCGCTTGTGGGAACGCCCCGACATGTTCGATCCCGATCGTTGGCAGACGCAAACGGGCAAGGCCAGCGGCCGCGCGGCCTATATTCCGTTCTCCTCCGGCCCGCGGGTCTGCACGGGGGCGGGATTCGCGATGGCCGAAGGTGTGCTCATGCTGGCGCGTTTGTGCCAGGCATTCCGCTTCGAGCGGGTCGCGGGGCAAGAGCCGGTGCCCGTCGCCCATCTAACGGTACGGTCGCGCGATGGGATCTGGCTGCGCTTGGAGCGCCGGACATAGAAGCACCGCCCCGGGGCGGGCCGGGAAACCGCCGCCGCCCGTCATCCGGAACGGACACGGGATCGCGGGTGACGCTTGCGGTCGGGGCTTCCCCGTCGCTCCGGGCATTGCGCGGGCAGGGCATCTTTCCTTTTCTTCCCGTGCGGTCCCGCCATCATATGTCGAACGAACGAATGCGAACCGCATGTTCAACGACTTCGGCCGAAAAATGCGATCATCGTTCATGGAAGGCGCCGCATTCGCGGGTCGAATTATGAAAATCTGCGATTCAGATCATAAAATCAGAAGCTTGATGGGTTTTTTTAAGGTCATACATGCAAAAATATCCTGACGTGACCGTGCGAAGGTCCACCCCGCTTGCGGGATTTTACCGTTATTTTGCTCGCGCATGAGTGATGGATCGGCCCATTCCCATTCCCAAAGGGGG
>JBCCVK010000253.1:0-4360 GCA_039195495.1 Pseudomonadota bacterium | reverse complement strand
CCAATAGGTCTTCGGTCTTTGATTGCCGAACATGTCTTGCCCGCCTGCATTCGATCGCCCCGTCCGACACGGGCGGCGGGGCTTGCCGTTCTTTTGTCGCCCCAGCATAAGGGGAGCGGGCCTTTTTTTCAACAACGTCGCGCGGCGGCCGATACGGGAGCAAGGATTTGGATCACGCGAAAATGACACGCGAATTTCGCCGCCTTGCCTTGGCGGCCGGGGACAGGATCATGGAGATTTACGATTCCGACGATTTCGAGGTGAAATCCAAGGCCGACAGCAGCCCGGTGACCGAGGCGGACGAGGCGGCGGACGCCTTGATCGGCGCGGGGCTGCGGGCCGCCTTTCCCGGCATGGTTCTGGTCACGGAGGAACAAACGGCTTCGCATGGCGAGAAGGCGGATGCATTCTTGATCGTCGACCCGTTGGACGGGACGCGCGAATTCATCAATCGACGCGGAGAATTTACGGTCAACATCGCCTATGTCGAGAACGGTTTCCCCGTGCGGGGTATCGTCTATGCGCCCGCGCTTCGGCGTATGTTCTACACTTCGGAAGATGGGTCCGCCGTGGAGGAGACGGATCCGCGCGCTGATCGGTTAGGTCCGCGAAAACCTCTGCGCGTGTCCTCGCCCGATAATGCGGCATTGCGGGTGGTCGCTTCGAAAAGCCACCGGGACCGGGCCACGGACGATTACATCGGCCAATACGCCGTGAAGCATGCGATCAACGCCGGATCGTCTCTGAAATTCTGTCTCGTCGCTGCCGGTGAGGCCGATCTGTATCCGCGTCTGGGCCGTACGATGGAATGGGATACCGCCGCGGGGCACGCGGTGCTTGCGGCCGCCGGCGGCGACGTCGTCCGTTTCGACGATCATCGACCGCTGCGTTATGGCAAGGCGGGCTACGCCAACTCGTTTTTCGTCGCCTACGCTCCCGGTGTCGACCTGAAACGCGCATGAGGCCGCGATGTCCGTTCTGATCGTCATCCCCGCGCGTTATCCCTCGACTCGGTATCCTGGAAAACCCCTGGTCGAATTGCGGGGGGCGACGGGAGAGGCGCGCAGCCTGATCCAACGTTCATGGGAAGCGGCACGGCGGGTCGCGGGGGTGGACCGGATCGTGATCGCAACCGACGATGAACGGATCCGGCGCGCGGCGGAGGGGTTCGGAGCCGAAACCGTCATGACCTCCGATCGGTGGATCAACGGCACGGAACGGGTGGCCGAAGCGCATGCCAAGCTGGGCGGTGATTATGGGATCGTGGTAAATTTCCAGGGCGACGCGCCGTTGACCCCGGCGTGGTTCGTCGAGGATCTCATCGCCGGCTTGAAAACCGACGCCGAGGCGGACGTGGCCACACCGGTCCTGCGTTGCAATGGGCGGGCCCTGAGCGGTTTGGCGGACGACCGCAAGGCCGGACGGGTGGGCGGTACCACGGCCGTGTTCACCGGGAACAACCATGCGCTTTATTTTTCCAAGCGGATAATTCCCTTCACGTCGCGGCATTATGATGCCGATGCGCCGACGCCCGTTTTCCATCATGTAGGGATCTATGCCTACCGTCCCGTGCCGCTTGCGGCCTATGCCAAAATGGCGGTCGGTCCTTTGGAAGACATGGAAGGTCTGGAGCAACTCCGCTTTCTTGAAAACGATCGCCGTATCCTGTGCATCGAAGTGGACGCGCGGGGGCGGCGTTTCTGGGAGATAAACAATCCCGAGGATGTGCCGCGCGTCGAGGCGATGATGACCGAGATGCGAATGCCATGAGCGGCATGCCGCGGGTCAGCGTGATCGTGGTCAGTCATGGCCGGCCGGCGCTGTTGCTGCGGTGCCTGCAATCGCTCCGTTATCAGTATTTCGAGAATTTTGAGATCGTCGTCGTGGCGGATCGGGCCGGAGCCGCGGCAATACGCGCCAGCCGGTTTCGCGCATATGTGAAGTTATCGCAATTCGAAGATCAAAACATCTCTCAAGCGCGTAATCTCGGATTGGCATGCGCCGCCGGCGAACTCGTCGCGTTCATTGACGATGATGCCGCGGCCGAACCGACCTGGCTCGGCCATCTCGTGGCCGCCTTTGAGGAACCGGGCGTCGGATCCGCCACCGGGTTCGTTCTTGGGCGAAACGGAATTTCGTTTCAGTGGAAGGCGCGGACGATATCCGCCCGGGCCGAGCATGCCGACATCCTGGTTCCGGAGAACCGGACCACCTTTCATGCGCCGCCGAATGAAGGAGGTGCGGTGAAGGTCGAAGGCACCAACTGTGCTTTCCGCCGTGCCGCGCTGGATCGCATCGGGGGGTTCGATTCCGCGATACGTTTCTATCTGGACGAATCCGACATATCGTTGCGGCTTGCCGCGTCAGGATATGCGACCGCGGTTGTGCCGATGGCACAGGTGCATCACGGTTTCGCCGCGAGCGCCCGACGTACCTGGAATCGCGCACCGCGAAGTCTTTTCGAGATCGGGGCAAGCCTTGCCGTTTTCCTCGGAAAACACGGCAATGCGCATTTGATCGCCGAGAGGGTGTCCGCCGAACGTTACGGACAACGGGTCCGGTTGTTGCGTCACATGCAACTGGGCACGCTCACGCCCGGGGACGTTCCGCGCCTTCTGCGCAGTTTTGATCAAGGTGTCGCCGCAGGCAGGGGGCGAACCAGCGTTGTCGAAAAGATCCCATCCGCGCGCGACTTTCGGCGATGTCCGACGATTGCCAAACCTGGCGGCACGAAACTCCTGGCCGGGTATCGATGGCAAAAACGCAGACTTTTGCGCAAATCGATCGCCGTCGCCTCCGACGGAACGGTCGTCACCGTGTTCCTGGCCAGCCTTTTTCCGTTTCGTCACAAGGTCCAGTTCCTCGCCGAGGGGGTGTGGCTTCATTCCGGCGGTCTGATGGGGCGTTCCCGCCGCGATCGATCGAGCCCGCGTTGCCTCAAGCCGCTACGCAGACTCGAATGGGAAAATGCCCGGCTCCGCGGCATCCGCGACCTGCTTCCCGCGAAAGCAGAAGACTGATTGCGCATGCGGCTTGAGGCGTCATTCTCGTTCGGGTCATCTCGTTGGTCCGGTATCGAGCGCTTGCCCGCCCGGACGGGATGCCCTCCGATGCGAGGTGGCGAAGCGATTTGGATATGCTATGTGAAACCACGGCTGGGACGGGATCGTGATGAAAGGAATCTGACGCATGAAACGTCATGTCAGTAAGGCCATCTTTCCCGTCGCCGGATTGGGGACGCGTTTCTTGCCGGCGACCAAGTCCATCCCGAAAGAGATAATGACGCTCGTCGACCGGCCCTTGATTCAATATGCGATCGACGAGGCCAGAGCCGCGGGTATCGAGGAATTCATCTTCGTGACATCGCGCGGCAAGAGCGCGCTCGAGGATTACTTTGATTACGCTCCTGAGCTTGAGAACACGCTCCGCAGGAAACGCAAGACCAAGCTGCTCGAGCTTCTTGAGGGCACGAACATGGATAGCGGTGCGATTGCGTATATTCGCCAGCACAAGGCGCTGGGCCTCGGTCATGCGGTCTGGTGCGCGCGCCATCTCGTGGGAAACGAGCCCTTTGCGGTGATCCTGCCCGACGATGTGATCGCCGCCGAAAAACCCTGCCTTCAACAGATGGTCGAAGCCTATGCCGAAACCGGCGGCAACATGGTGGCCGCGATGGAGGTTCCGCCCGAAAAATCCTCGGCCTATGGCGTTCTCGATGTCAGGGAGGATATGGGCAGCATGGTTTCCGTCGCGGGCATGGTCGAAAAACCCCGGCCGGGTACGGCGCCATCGAATTTGGCGGTCATCGGGCGTTATATCCTGTCACCCAGAGTGATGAACCATCTCGGCAGCATCCAGAGCGGCACCGGCGGCGAAATCCAACTCACCGACGCTATCGCGCAGGAAATCGAAACCGGTGCCAACGTGTACGGCTACCGTTTCAGAGGACAGCGGTTCGATTGTGGATCGAAGGCCGGTTTCCTGCAAGCGACGGTCGCCTTTGGATTGGCCCGCGACGAGTTGCGGGACGAGTTCAATCAATATCTGCTGGAACTGGTTTCGATCCCGAAGGCCGCACAATAATCCATGACGCCGCAGACGAGGAAAACCCGCTACATATTGGTCACTGGGGGAGCCGGTTATATCGGTTCTCATGCGTGCAAGGCGTTGAGATTGGCAGGATACGCCCCGGTCACCTTCGACTAACTCACAGATTGAACCCTGAAACAACCTCTGGGCTGATCTAAGTCAGGGCATGGCTAACTTAAAGATAGAACCGGGTAACAAGCACTTGTCTTATCAAAGGCATAGAAATGCTAACTCACCGTATGATAAATGAAACAAGCTGTGGGCTGGTCTT
>JBCCVK010000252.1:0-4362 GCA_039195495.1 Pseudomonadota bacterium | reverse complement strand
GTCGAGCATATCATGCGCAACGTGAATGGTGGCCATTTCATCCGCTATCTGCATATGAACGGCGCCTCGCTGTTCTTCATCGCCGTCTATGCCCATATCTTTCGTGGTCTCTATTACGGCTCCTACAAGGCACCGCGCGAGATCACCTGGATCATCGGCATGCTGATCTATGCGCTGATGATCGCCACCGCCTTTATGGGCTATGTGCTTCCCTGGGGTCAGATGTCGTTCTGGGGCGCAACGGTGATCACCGGCCTTTTCGGCGCGATACCGTTCATCGGCGATGCGATTCAGACGTGGCTTTTGGGCGGACCGGCCGTGGACAACGCCACGCTGAACCGGTTCTTTTCCCTGCATTACCTGCTGCCCTTCGTCATCGCCGGGCTGGTGATCGTCCATATATGGGCCTTTCACACCACGGGAAACAACAACCCCACCGGCGTTGAAGTGCGCCGCACCTCAAAGGCGGAGGCCGAAAAGGACACGTTGCCCTTCTGGCCCTATTTCGTCATCAAGGATTTCTTCGCGCTGGCCGTGATCATGGTGGTGTTTTTCGCCATCGTCGGTTTCATGCCGAATTATCTGGGGCATCCGGACAACTATATCGAAGCGAACCCGCTGGTGACACCCGAACATATCGTACCGGAATGGTATTTCCTGCCGTTCTATGCGGTTCTGCGCGCCTTCACCGCCGATGTCTGGATCGTACAGATCGCCGCCTTCATCACCGGAGGGATCATCGATGCCAAATTCTTCGGTGTATTGGCCATGTTCGGCGCCATTGTCATAATGGCTCTGGTTCCATGGCTGGACACTTCGTCGGTACGCTCGGGTCGTTACCGTCCGATGTTCAAGTTGTGGTTCGCGATCCTCGTCGTCGACTTCGTCTTCTTGACCTGGCTAGGTGCGCAGAGCCCGGATGACAGACTGCTGGGCATCGAGATGGCCAGTTGGGCCTTGTTGGCGACCAGTTACTGGTTCATCTATTTCCTGATCATCCTGCCGCTCTTGGGCGCGATCGAGAAACCATTGGCCGCACCCGCGACCATCGAAGAAGATTTCAACGCGCATCATGCCAAGCCGGACGATCCCGCGAAAAGACCGGCCGCTTCAACCCCGGCGGAATGAAGGAAGGATCAGGTTTCCGATGCTCAAGCAACTCGCACTCACCGTCGCCGCCCTGGCTCTCGCCGCCGCCGCGCACGCCGCAGGTGATTCCGAAACCCATATCGAAGACGTGGCCTTTCCGTTCGAAGGTCCGTTTGGCGCCTACGATCAACTGCAACTGCAGCGCGGCCTTCAGGTCTATACCGAGGTATGCGCGGCCTGCCATGGTTTGAAATACGTGCCTTTGCGCACGCTGCATGACGAAGGCGGCCCCGGCCTGCCCGAAGATCAGGTGCGCGCCTATGCGGCGAATTTCGAAATCTTCGATCCGGAAATCGATGACTTCCGACCAGCCCGGCCGACGGACCACTTTCCGGAATCGGCATTGGAAAATGCCCCCGACCTGAGCCTGATGGCCAAGGCGCGCGCCGGTTTTCACGGACCCTATGGTTTGGGGATCAATCAGCTCTTCAAGGGAATGGGTGGTCCGGAATATATCGCCAGTCTTCTGCTCGGTTACACGGGTGAAGAAAAAGAGGAGGCGGGCGTGACGCTTTATGAAAACACCGCCTTTCCGGGCGGCTGGATTTCGATGGCGCCTCCCCTTTACGGAGAGGACGTGGAATTCGCCGACGGGCACGCCAACGATCTTGAACATCTCTCGGAAGACGTCGCCGCCTTTCTCATGTGGACGGCCGAACCCAAGCTGAACGACCGCAAGTATACCGGCTTTGCGGCGGTGGTGTTCCTGATCGTCCTGTCGGTGCTGCTCTATCTGACCAACAAGCGCCTTTGGGCACCGGTCAAAGGACGCGGCGGGAAAAACTGATCCGATCGGCCGGGGAATCGGATCGAAATACTTCCGCCAGCGGCATTTCAGCCCAGATAAGCGCGCAAAACCGCCGTCGGATCGGCAAACAATGCCTCGGTTTCGACGGGTGGCGCCACCTGTCCGTCGGCAACCACGCAGGTATGGGTGGCGATCCGTTTGGCCTCGGCCGGCTCATGGGTGACCATGAGCAGCGTCGTGCCGTTTTCCGTGGTCAGCGCGTGGACCAGATCCAGCATCTCGGCCTTCAGGGCGGGTCCAAGCGCCGCGAAAGGTTCGTCCAGCAGCAAGAACGTCTCGTTCTGCAACAATGCCCGAGCCAACGCCGCACGGCTTCGCTGCCCGCCCGATACGTCGCGTGGCAAACGATCCTCCATCCCGGTCAGACCCGTACGGGCGAGACTATCGCTCACCAGGGCTTTTCGCTCAGGGGTCAGCCGTATGGAAGGTCCGAGCGCCAGGGCGACATTCTGCGCCAGCGTCAGATGCGGAAACAGATTGCTGTCCTGAAACAGCATCGCCATGGGCCGCGCGGCAGGGGGCAAATCCGTGATGTCGCGCTGGCTCCACAGAATGCGTCCCGCCGACGGGGTCAGAAAACCGCCAAGGCTCAACAGAAAGGTCGATTTGCCGCCACCGGAAGGACCGATCACCGCCACGCGGGCGCGCGCGGGGATTTGCAGTGCGGCGTGCAACGCGAACTGGCCCTGGCGCACGATCAGATCGTCACATGTCAGCACCGGCACGGCCTCCTCGGTCGAAAATCCAGAACGCGCCGAGACTGAGGATCAACAGCAAGAGCGCTGCCGCCTCGGCATCGTCCACGCGATACGCCCCCATCAAACGATGCACCATCAACGGCAGCGTCCCCTGCTCGGGCATGGCGAAGAGTGCGATGACGCCGAGATCCCCCATTGAGAAGGCCGCGGTCAAACCCAGCGCAAAACCCAGCGGCCGCCGCAGCCTCGGCAGCAGTACCAGCCGCAGCCGACCCCATCCCGCCAGGCCCAGCGCATCGGCCAGCCGACCATGCGCCGCCTCGATCGCCGTAACGGCGGGGATCAATGCCCTTAGAACAAAGGGCAGGGCGATGACCGCATTGACCAGCACGGTGACCGGCAGCGCCCAGTCGGTGGGATTAACGAAAGCGAACATCAGGATGAACAGACCGGTTCCCATTACCAGGGGCGATACGACAAGCGTCAGAAGACCGATCCCTTCGACCAATCGCGGCGCGGCGCCACCCCGCAGACGGTCGGCGAAAAGCGCCAGTGACAAACCAAGACCGCCCGCCAATGCCGTCGAACCAGCCGCTACCAGAATCGACCAGAGCGCCGCGCGATAAACCTCGGGCGAAAGAACAAACAGGCGCGCGACCCCGTCCAAAACGACGGACAGAAGCGGCAGACACAAAAACAGAGCGGCCATCGACAACCAGATCCGGTCGGCCCAGAGACCGCGATGCCGGAAAGGCCAATCGACGCCGCGGTCAAGCCCCGCCACCGTCACCTGCGCCACCGAGGCGCGCAAGACCGCGACGCCGGCCAGCCCGCAGATCAGTGCCTGCACCAGCGCCAGCTGCGCCGCCTTGCCCAGATCGAATTCGAAGCGGAAAGCCTGATAGATCGCCAGTTCCACCGTCGTCGCGCGCGGTCCACCCCCCAGCGTCAGCGCCACCGCAAAGCTGGTCATGCAAATCAGGAAGATCAGCAAAAAGGCGCCCGGTACCATCTCGCGCAGCATCGGACGCTCAAGATGATGGGCGATGTCGCGGGGGCCGAACCCGAGTGCTCGGGCCAATCGGAACCGTTCGCCGGGGATGGCCAGCCAGCCTTGAAGAAGCAACCTTATCGCCAGGGGCAGGTTGAGAAAAACATGCGCGAGCACCACGCCATGCAAGCCGTAAATCGCCACCGGGGGCACCCCGATCCGGCCCAGGATCGTGTTGAGCCATCCGGCCTGGCCGAAGACCGACAGCAGACCGAGGACGGCGACGATCACCGGCAGAATGAACGGCGCCCCAAGGAGCGTGACGAGCAAGGCACGCCCGACGAAGCGCCGCCGCGCCAGGGCGCGCGCCACGGGTATGGCCAGAACGACGCTCAGAAAAGCGGACAGCGCCGCCTGCGTCACCGTGAATCGAAGCGCCGACCAATCCGCAGGCGCAAGACGCAACCCCGTCTCGACCCGGCTCGACACGGCGGCCAGGGGCCCTAAAGTCAGACACAGAATCAGAGCGATCGAGAACGCTCCGAATATGTGGATGGCTCTCAACCCGCCAGTGCAGACAACCATTCCTTCAGCGCCTTATCGCGTATGGACCGCGCCGCCTCCGCAGGCAGCGAAAGCGCCCTGGTGGGAACGATGAGCGTCTCGAAACCTGCCGGCAGACCGCTGTCGGGCATGACGACGGGATACATCCAGTT